>DATING010000165.1:0-2456 GCA_035474555.1 Longimicrobium sp.
TCCTTGAACGATCCCGTGCGCTGCAGGTTCTCGAACTTGAACCAGGCGTGCCCGCCGAACATCTCCCCGAACGTCTCGGAGGGCGTGCAGGGGGTAAGGACCACGTGGCCGGCAATGCGGCCGCGGGCGGCCTGGATGTCCTGGAGCGTAACCATCGGGTTGGGAAAAAGGGTACGGAGCGGACGAGAACCGTTGCCGAAGTGCACGCAATGTGATAACCTCTCCGCGCGGCGGGGGCAAGCAAACCCCCGGGCCGCCCGCAAAGGGCTTCACCGAGTGCGCTGACGTGACGCCGGACCACTCCAGGATCGCCGCGCTGGCGGACGTTCTCGCCGGGCAGTCGTTCGCGGAGCCGGCGCACGACCCCACGCTCCCCCGCGCCGCCGTGGCGCTGGTGCTCCGCCCGGGCGACGATGGGCCCGAGCTGCTGCTCATCCGCCGCGCCGAGCGCGAGGGTGACCCGTGGAGCGGGCACATGGCGCTCCCCGGCGGGCGCGAGCAGGCGAGCGACGCCACGCCCGTGCACACCGCCGCCCGCGAAACCCACGAAGAGGTGGGGATCGACCTGGACGCGGCGGGGCGGCTGCTGGGGCCGGTGGAGCCGGTGTGGCCCATGTCGTCCCGGGCGCCGCGCATCCTGGTGCGGGCGTTCGTGTTCTGGCTCCATGGGCCGGCGATCGCCACGCCCAATGAGGAAGTGGACGAAGTGGTATGGGTGCCCGTGGAGGAGCTCCGGGCGCCCGGCTCCGTTACGGAGCACCTGCTGGAGATCGAGGGACACGGCGAGATGCGCTTTCCCGCGTTCGGCACGCGGGGGTACGTGATCTGGGGGCTCACGCACCGCATTCTCACCACGTTCCTGGAGCTCTACGCCGGGACCGACGGCGCGGAATGACGGGCGCCCGCTTGGCGCCGGAAGATCGGGAAACGCGGGCGCGGCGCATCCAGTGGCCGCGGCCGGCGCGAAAAGACCCCACCCCAGTCCGTCAGATACGATGGCGCACGAACCGTTCACGTTGAAGCTGACCGCCCGCCAGGCCCAGGCGCTGCGTGCCCTGGCG
The DNA here is from genome assembly GCA_035474555.1 of Longimicrobium sp. GTDB lineage: Bacteria > Gemmatimonadota > Gemmatimonadetes > Longimicrobiales > Longimicrobiaceae > Longimicrobium. Next base: position 1,062 of record DATING010000165.1, read on the forward strand.
GCGCAGGAAGACCTGCCGCCGGAAGTCTACGCGGCCGAAGTGCTGGTAAAGCACCTGTATCACGCGTACACGCCCGAGATGGCACGGCGGGCCGCGGACGCATCCACCGAGCGCACATCCTGATCTCCGTTCGTACAAGCGAAGACCGATCAATGGACGACAACGCCTTCGATTTCCTCAAGAAGCTCCTCGATGCCGCCGGCCCTTCCGGGTTCGAGACGCCCGCCGCCCGCGTGTGGCGCGCCGAGGCGGAGCGCTTCGCGGACGACGTGTCGGTGGACGTGCAGGGCAACTCGGCCGCACGGCTGGGCTCCGGGGGCACGCCGCGCATCATGCTGGCGGGGCACGTGGATGAGATCGGGCTGATGATCACCCACGTGGACGAGGACGGCTTTCTGTACGTGGACGGGATCGGCGGATGGGACCCGCAGGTGCTGGTGGGGCAGCGCATCCGCTTTCTGACCCGCAAGGGCGACGTGGTGGGCGTGGTGGGCAAGAAGCCCATCCACCTCATCAAGCCGGAGGAAAAGGAAAAGGCGGTCAAGCTCACGGACCTGTGGGTGGACGTGGGCGCCAGCAACCGCGACGAGGCCACGGAGCGCGGCATCCGCGTGGGCGACCCCGGCGTGGTGGACACCCCGCTGGTGGAGCTGGGCAACCGGCTGATCGCCAGCCGCGCGGTGGACAACCGCGTGGGCGCGTTCGTGGTGCTGGAGGTGCTGCGGGCCCTGTCGCAGGGCGACAAGCCGGCGGCGGAGGTCACGGCCGTGGCCACCACGCAGGAGGAGATCGGCTTCAACGGCGGCGGCGCGCGCCCGTCGGCGTACCGCCTGGACCCGCAGCTGGCCATCGCCGTGGACCTGACCTTCTCCACCGACGCGCCGGGGGTGGAGAAGAAGCAGGTGGGCGAGCACAAGCTGGGGAGCGGGCCGGTGCTGTCGCGCGGCTCGGCCATCCACCCCATGATGTTCGAGCGGCTGGCGGAGACGGCGGAGCGCGAGGGGATCCCCTACACCATCCAGGGCAGCCCCCGCTTCACCTCCACGGACGCGGACGCCATCTACCTGCAGCGGCAGGGCGTGGCCACGGCCGTGGTGTCCGTGCCCAACCGGTACATGCACAGCCCCAACGAAGTGGTGTCACTGGATGACATCGACGCGACGATCAAGCTGATCGCCGCCTTTTGCCGCAGCGTCCGCGCGGAAGACGAGTTCATCCCGCGGTAAAAGGAAGCGGACGGCGGTGGCGGGAGCGGAGATCGGTCACCGGAGCCGCCCCGCGCCGAGCGAATGAATTCGCGGCAACGACGACACAAAGTCCGCCTGCGCGGACTATCCGTCGCGGGTGGGGTACCGTGGCTCGGGGCGAGGCACCCGCGGCGGCCGGGTAGATTCG
>DATING010000166.1:0-2088 GCA_035474555.1 Longimicrobium sp.
CAAGGTGGACGACGACAGCGTGCAGATCGCCGTGCGCCTGCGCGACAACGACGGCACCGTGACGGAGTACCGCCGCCCGTTCGTCATCCACGACGCGCAGCCGGTGGCGCAGACGGCGGCCGTCACCACCACGTCCATCCGCGCGGGCGGGAGCTTCACGGCCCGGGGCACCTTCTCGGACCCGGGGACGGCCGACGCGCCCTGGCTCGTCCGCTACTTCTGGGGCGACGGCACCTACACGTCCAGCTCCGTCACCACGCAGGGGAGCGTGCCGCAGCAGTCGCACGTCTACCGGACGGCCGGCACCTACACCGTCTCCATGTGGATCACGGACAAGGACGGCCGCACGGGCAGGGGCACCCCCGTCACCGTGACCGTGGCGCCCTGATCCGGCGGCACGAAACGCCGACCGGATGATGGCAGAGGCCGCACGGCGACGTGCGGCCTCTTTCACGTTTCGGGAGGGATGCGGATCAGCGGACACGGGGCTCGCCGGCCATGGCGCGCAGCGAGTCACCCGCGATCCACACCGCCGCGCCCAACAGGAACAGGTCCTTGATGAGGAACGATCCCGCAGGGCCCGGCACGGGGATGGGCCACCCCGGGACCATGGCCCACGCGCCCGGCGTGGTGAACAGGAAGCTGAGCGTGGCCAGGAAGATGACCGCCGCGCCGATCCCGCCGATCGCCCCCGCACGCGGCGACCACGGCCGGGCCAGCAGCAGCCCCGCCACGACGAGCTCCGTGATCCCGATGAGGATGGAGACGCCCATCACGCCCAGGATGCCGTACATCCATCCCATCAGCGGGCTCTCCGAGACGAGCGGGCGGATGGCTTCCGCCTCCACGGGGTGGAACTTGAAGGCGCCGAAGTAGACCAGGATGGCCACCAGCCCGTAGCGCAGGATGGCCCCGCCGGCGCCTCCAGCCGCGCCCCCGCGTGGGCCGTGTCGGTCCGCCGTCCCATCAGAATGCCGCCGTCGTGCGCCATCGCCGTCATCATCCACCTGCGTGTCCGGGTGACCGCATCCGCCGGCTGTGCTCGTCCGGCCCCTCGTGATTGGAGAATGCGGACGGCGCGCGATTGGTTCCCCAGTCCTCTGGCCGCTTCGGAATCATCCCCGACTTTGCTTTCCTGAGGGAGGCGCCGCCGGTTTCATCCCGTGCGCAAATCCATGGCGCCGACCGAAGGATCTACCCTCCCGTGCTCGACGGCGGCTCCACCGACGCGGCCCATCCCGCGACGGATCGCCTCCACTCGGAGCAGGCCTGGAGCAATGTCGCGGCCGAGACGATCCGCGTATCCTCAACACCGAGACGATCGACGGGCAGGGATGTCGCGGTAGGGGCCAGGTTCTTCTCCCGCGAAGTAGATCCTTCGGTCGGCGCCGTGGGATCCGGCACGGGGTAGACCGCGCGGCGCCTCCCTCAGGAAAACAAAGGCAACGCAACAAAGCGCGGAGAGAACCAGCGTTCTCTCCGCGCCTCCGTGTCTCCTGTGCGAGGCCGCCTCTCCTCCGCGCCCTCCGCGTGAGACCCTTCTTTACCTCCGCTCCCGGCGTGAGCTCCGCCGTTCAGGACGGGTTCGCGTCCGCGCCGCGGGCGGTGGCGATGAGGGCGGAGATGCGCGTCATCAGGTCCGCGGGGGCGCGGATGCGGCGCAGCTTGCCGCGCACGTCGTCGATCACCGTCTGCTCGAAGTCCACCTCCGACGCGCAGATGGCGCACGTCTCCAGGTGCACCCGCACGCAGTCCATCTGGTCTGCCGGGAGCTCGCGATCCAGGTAGTCGTCCAGGCGCAGGAACGCCTCTTCGCAGGTGTAGCGGTCCACGTTGCTCATTCGTCCCCTTCCATGGGCCCGGCCACGGTCTCCGCCACCAGCCCGGAATCCAGTGCCGCCTGCCACAGGCGCTTCTGCAGCAGCTTGCGTCCCCGGTGCAGCCGCGAGCGCACGGTGCCCACGGGCACCCCCAGCGCGTCGGCGACCTCCTGGTAGGTGAGGTCCGCCCAGGCGACGAGCAGCAGCACGTCGCGGTCGGCGGGTGTCAGGCGGGCCAGCGCGCGGGCCAGCGGGGCCCGGGCGGCGT
>DATING010000167.1:0-10271 GCA_035474555.1 Longimicrobium sp.
GCACCGGATCGCCGTCGCACGCAGAATCATTGTCCAAAGTTTCGGCATCAGTCCGAGCATGACCCTTAACAACTGCAACGGAACTATGCAGCAGGGCGGACCGAATCCTGCAAAGGGAGTCCGATCCGTCGCCAAATGGCGGACGGGCAGGTACTTACGTTCCAAACAGATGCCCTACGTCGCACCACGGATCGCCCTCGAGTACGCAGTCCCGGCGCCCCGCGCCGTGGATCCGCGCCTCCATTCGCTTCTGCGCAGCTTTGCCCACCCCGCGGGGCAGGTGGAGCCGCCGCGGGTGCTGGTGGTCGCCGCGCACCCGGACGACGAGACGATCGGCGTGGGCGGCATGTTTCCGCGGCTGGCGGGCTCGCTGGAGATCCTGCACGTGACGGACGGCGCGCCCCGGCTGCGGCGCCAGTGGGGGCGGCAGGAGTTTGGCAGCTGGGACGAGTACGCCGCCCAGCGCCACCGCGAAGTGGAGTGCGCGCTGGCCGTTTCCGGGCTCAACGCGGCGGAGGTCTGCCGGCGGATGGAGGTGATGGACAGCGAGGTCTCGCTCAACCTGATCCCCGTCACCCGCAAGCTGATGGAAATCCTGGACGAGACGCGCCCCGAGGTGGTGATCACGCACCCGTACGAGGGCGGCCACACGGACCACGACGCCACCGCCTTTTGCGCGCGCGCCGCCGTCACGCTGCTGGCCCGCGACGGCGCGCCCACGCCCGCCTTGGCGGAGTTCACCTCGTACCACAACGAGGGCGGGGAGAAGGTGCTGAACCGCTTTCTTCCCTGGGACGGCGCGCCGGTGACGGACGTGGCGCTGACGGGGGAGGAAAAGGACATGAAGCGGCGGATGTACGACTGCTTCGTCACGCAGTACGGCGTGCTGCGCGACATGCCCATCCGCCTGGAGCGCTACCGCCCGGCCCCGCGCTACGACTTTACCCAGGCGCCGCACGCCGGCCGGCTGCGGTACGAGCGCTATCCGCTGGGCATCCGCGGCAAGCACTGGCGCCAGCTCGCCGCCGACGCCATGGAGCACCTGGAGCTGGACCGCCACTGGGGCGTCGCCGCTCCCCGGCGCGAGCAGCCGGCCCTCGTCCTCACCCGCTGACCGCAACCGGTCTCAAAGACGAGAAGCCCCGCTCCGGCACGCGCCGGGCGGGGCTTCAACCGTTTGGGGCGCATGCGAGACCGGCACCGTCCCGCCTGGTGGAGGACGATGCCGGTCTTCGCGATCTCCCTTCGCCACGGCCGCCGGTCAGCAGTCAGTGCTGCAGTGGAAGCACAGCGTGGGACAGGTCTGCGACGTGGTGACCGCGCGCAGGGCCTGCGCGGGCGGCATCTCCATCGACTCCACCTTCAGCGCATCCAGGTTCAGCGTCAGCTTCTCGTTCACTCGCCCCTCTCCATCAAAAGAGAACCAGCAGGTCGTGCCTTACGGGACATGAGATACAATCGCCGTGCCAGGAGTCGAGTGATCTCCCGGCAGGGGACCGGCATCACCCCCCCTGAACGAGTCCGGCAGTTTGTCGACGGACGCTGCATCCCGTCCCGCCATCATTTAGCAGGAAGGGGAGGGTCCTCACCCGAACATGTCGTCGCCGAACGCGAAGCCGCCGCCCTTGCCGCCCTTCTTGGGCCTTTCCGGCTTCGCGCGCTGGTAGGCACCGCTCTCCGCGCGGGCGATCTTGCGGTGCGCGGCCAGGCCTTCCAGCAGCAGCTCCGCCGCGGCGACGGTCATCGCCGTGTCGTCCTTGTCGTACAGGCCGGCCTCCTGCAGCGCCTCCGCCAGCCCCGGCACGCCCTGCAGCCCCTGCAGGCACGCCTCCGCCGACGCCCCGTCGCTGATCTGCAGCACCCCGCCGCGGTCAAAGTGGTCCACGACGGTATCCAGCATATCCACCTCCCACGTGCGGTCAAAGATGTCGCGCGCCGCCGCGGCGATCAGATCGCGGGCGATGGCCTCGGCGCCCTGCATCTCCCCCTCGTACTCCAGCTCCATCTTGCCCGTGATGGAGGGGAGCGCCGCGTACACGTCCGCCACCCGCGCCAGCACCCGCGGCTCGTTGCTGGTGAGCGCCCGGCGCTCGGCGTTGGACACGGCCGTCTCCATCACGGAGATGGGCATGCGCTGCGACACGCCGCTGCGCCGGTCGATGCGCTTGTCGTCGCGGGCCAGGAACGCCACCCGCTCCACCAGCTCCGCCACGAACGGCGGCACGGACACCGGCTGCCCGTCGCCGTCGCGGCGCGTCCACGCCTCGTTGCGCGTGATCTCCATCCCCTCTTCGGGCGTGCGCGGGTAGTGGGTCAGGATCTCCGCGCCGATGCGGTCCTTGAGGGGCGTGATGATCTTGCCGCGCGCCGTGTAGTCCTCCGGGTTGGCGCTGAAGACGAGCATCACGTCCAGCGGCATGCGGACGGGAAAGCCCTTGATCTGGATGTCGCCTTCCTGCAGCACGTTGAACAGCCCCACCTGCACCTTGCCGGAAAGGTCGGGGAGCTCGTTGATGGCAAAGATGCCGCGGTTGGCGCGCGGCAGCAGGCCAAAGTTGATGGTCAGCTCGTCGCTGAGCAGGTGGCCGCCGCGCGCCGCGCGGATGGGGTCCATGTCGCCGATCAGGTCCGCCACCGTCACGTCGGGGGTGGCCAGCTTTTCCACGTAGCGCCGGTCCGGGCCAATCCACTCGATGGGCGCGTCGTCGCCCGCCTCGGTAAGGAGCTGGCGGCCGTACTTGCTGATGGGGTTGAGCGGATCGTCGTTCACCTCGCTGCCGGCCAGCACGGGGATCTCGGGATCCAGCAGGCCGGCCAGCTGGCGCAGGATGCGGCTCTTGGCCTGCCCGCGCAGCCCCAGCAGGATGAAGTTGTGGCGGGCCAGCACGGCGTTGGCCAGGGCGGGCACCACCGAGTCTTCGTAGCCCACGATCCCCGGGAACATCGTCCCGCCGGAGCGGAGCCTGGCGATCAGGTTCTCGCGGATCTCCGTCTTGACGGAGCGCGAGGTGTATCCGGAGGCGCGCAGGGCGCCGAGCGTGGTCGGGCGCTGGGTCATGGGGCGGTGTTCTGCGTTCAGGGAAAGCAGCGTTCCGGTTCCGGGGGAGCCGTGCGGCGCCCGCAAGAACCGTGTCCTGTCAACTTCAACGACGGCGGGGCGCAGTGCTCCGCCGTCGTGCCGGGGCAGACGACAGGGCCCGTGCGGATGCCGGCTTTTACGGCCGCCGCTCCGCGGGCGCCCTCACCCCCGGCCCCTCTCCCGCAAACTGCGCGGGAGAGGGGCGACCTTCCGTCGCGTCGTCTCGATCTCTCGTCCGGCGACGATCCTCACCTTCTCACCCACCCCTCCCCCGAAGTTGGGGGAGGGGTCGACGGCCGTCGCGAGGAACGAGCGAAAGGCCGGCGGGGGAGAGGGCCCGCGTCGCACGGCGACGCGCCCGCCGTCCTCACCTGCCACCTTCGCCCTGCTCGACGACGCCCTACCGCGCCTCCGGCGGCAGCTCGATGGTGACGCCGTCCGCCACCACGCGCATCACGGGCATGATGGCGGGCACGGGCGCGTCCCTCATCGCCGCGAAGATCTCGTCCACCGAGCCGAAGCCCGCCAGCCGGCGAAGCGTGTGCACCGTGGGGGGCAGCATCCGCAGCGACCCGGTCTCAAAGAAGTGCAGGGCGCCGCGGGCGGTGAGCCACACGCTCTCCGTGGCCTCTTCCTCGTGCGGCGTGCAGACGGCATCCGTCCCCACGCGCGCGAGAAAGAAGCGCGTGTCGTAGCGCCGGGGCTCCGGCTCCGGCGTAATCCAGTGCGCCACGTACAGCAGCTGGTCCGCCGCGATGCGCAGGCTGCGCGTCACCACCACCTGCCGCAGGTCCACCACCTCCGCCAGCAGCGCCCGCCGGGCGATCTCCAGTCCCTCTTTTCCGCCGGGATTGGTCGCGTCGTCGGACAGGCGCGCCAGCAGGATGCCCGTCTCCTCGAACGCCTCGCGCACGGCGGCCACCACGAACGCCACCGCCTGCGCGGGATCCGTCAGCCCCAGCCGCTCGGCCCACTGCATGGGGGTGGGGCCGTCCATCCGCTCCACGAGCGCCAGCTCGTTGTCGCCGCCGTCCACCACGCCGCCGGGAAAGACCCAGGCCCCCGCGGCGAACCCGCTGCGGCCGTGCCGGCGCAGCAGCAGCACCTCGGGCCCGTCCTCCGAGTCGCGCACCAGCAGCACGGTCGCGCTGGAACGGGGCTCCGCCGCCTGGAAGTCGCCCTTGCGAACCTTGTCCGCGAACCCCGGCGGCAGCGCCTCGGTGGGGATCAGGAACACGTTGGGGTCGTCCGTGCCCCGGCGGGCGGCGGACGCGGCGGACTGCGGGCGGTCGGGCTGCGGCTCGGTCACGGGATCCCGGCGGTGGTCACGGTGGCGCGGAGTTGGTACGTGCAAAGGGGATACGCGCTAACCATACCGCCCGGATGCAACGCCGCGAAAGGCCCGCGCCCCCGCCGGCCCAAAGTGCGCACCACGACGCTGGATTCCCGTCACTCGCGCGCGTATCGTGTTGAGGGATGCTCCCTCCCACCGCGCGCGATCCGGAATCCCCCACGAACCTGCCGTTCTCCCTTCCCCCATGCCGTTTATGGGGGAAGGGCCGGGGATGGGGGGCGCTCCGCCCGCGCACGAGGCCATCTATCGAGAGAAGAAGTCGCCCCGGGATGGAGCCCCTTCACGCCACCGGAATCCATCGAAATCCAAAACTCCATGCCGGAGCGGCAGTTAGGTGCCACGACGGCACCCCGGAATCCCGTATACGGCCGGAATGGCAGCGGGCACCTGGAGTGGGGTTAAGTGTAGATTATACCCAGCGTTAGGCGCGCACCAAGCCCCGGATTCGGGGGTACGGAAGCGTGGCAGGGAAGATGCGAAATTGCGCGGACAGCAGGCGGCGGACACACAGCCCGCCGCGACCGATATGAAAGGCGATACACAGATGAGCGAGAAGACGATGCTGCCGGTGCTCCCCCTGCGGGAGACCGTCATCTTCCCGGGGACCGCCGTGCCGATCTCGGCCGGGCGCCCGGGAACGCTGCAGGCCGTCGAAGCCGCGCTCGCGGGCGACCGGCGCATGCTGGCGCTGGCCCAGAAGGAAAACCGCGACGAGGTGGAGCCCGACAACCTCTACACGGTGGGCACCATCGTGCGCATCGCCCAGGTGCAAAAGGGCGGCGGCGGCGTGCAGCTGCTCATTCACGGCGAGTCGCGGGCGCTGGCCCTGCAGTTCGTGGAGACCACGGGCGGCGGCCTGACGGCGCACGTGCGCGAGATGACCGACATGGAGCCCCTGAACGCCGAGGACCCGGCGTTCCTGGCCCTGTACCGCGAGGTGCGCGACCGCGCGGCCGAGCTGGGGCGCCGCCGCGGCATTCCCGCGGAGATGCTGCAGCAGATCATGAACGGCGTCACGGACCCCGGCGCGTTCGCCGACCTGGTGTCGTTCTACGTGGAGATGGCCCCCGAGGCCAAGCAGAAGCTGCTGGAGAGCCTGTCCGTGGAAGAGCGGCTGCGCTCCCTGCTGCTCATCGTGCAGCGCCAGCTGGCGCTCATCGAGGCGCAGGAGGAGATCCAGCAGCAGGTGCAGGAGGAGCTGGGCGACCGGCAGCGCGAGATGCTGCTGCGCGAGCAGATGAAGGCCATCCAGCGCGAGCTGGGCGAGGAGGACGAGGGCGCCGAGCTGGAGGAGCTCAAGCAGAAGCTGGACGCGCTGGAGCTTCCCGAGGCCGCCCGCGAAGAGGCCGACCGAGAGCTGGGGCGCCTGGAGCGCACCAACCCGCAGAGTGCCGAGTACCAGGTGATCCGCACCTACCTGGAGCAGCTGGCCGACCTGCCGTGGAACATCCGCACGGACGACAACCTTACGCTGGCCGGCAGCGAGGAGATCCTGCACGAGGACCACTTCGGGCTGGAGGACGTGAAGGACCGCGTGCTGGAGTTCCTGGCCGTGCGCCAGCTGGCCGCCCGCCGCGCCGAGGCGGACGTCAAGCAGGAAGCGGCCGTGGAAGCCGAGGCGCTCGAAGGCACCGAGGCCGAGCAGTCGGCGGAGACGCTGGAAAAGGAGATCGCCGAGGCGCGCGCCAAGGCCACGGCCAAGGGACCCATCCTGCTGTTCGCGGGCCCTCCGGGCGTGGGCAAGACGAGCATCGCCAAGTCCATCGCGCGCTCGCTGGGCCGAAAGTACGTGCGCATCGCCCTGGGCGGCGTGCGTGACGAGGCGGACATCCGCGGCCACCGGCGCACCTACGTGGGCGCCATGCCGGGGCGCATCATCCAGGCGCTCAAGCAGGCCAAGTCGCGGAACCCCGTGATCCTGCTGGACGAGGTGGACAAGCTGGGGGTGAGCTACCAGGGCGACCCGTCGTCGGCGCTGCTGGAGGTGCTGGACCCGGCGCAGAACCACGAGTTCACGGACCACTACCTGGGCGTGCCGTTCGACCTGAGCGAGGTGCTGTTCATCGCCACGGCCAACTACACGCAGAACATCCCGGCGCCGCTGTACGACCGCATGGAGGCGGTGGAGTTCCGCGGCTACACGGAGCTGGAGAAGAAGGCCATCGCCCAGCGCTACCTGCTGCCCCGCCAGACGGAGCAGTCGGGGCTGCACGAGGGCGAGCTGGAGGTCACGGAGCCGGCCCTGGTGAGCGTCATCAGCGAGTACACCCGCGAGGCGGGCGTGCGGCAGCTGGAGCGCGAGCTGGGCAAGGTGGCCCGCAAGGCCGCCCGGCGCATCGCCACCGGCGGCACGGACCGCGTGCTGGTGGACGTGGCCGAGATCAAGGACTTCCTGGGCCGCACCAAGGTGCACCCGGAGCGCGCGGGGCTGGAGGACTCGGTGGGTGTGGCCACGGGGATGTACTACACCCCGGTGGGCGGCGACATCATGTTCATCGAGGTGAGCGCCCAGCAGCGCACGCCCATGGCCACGGCGGCCGGCGAGGCGGGGGCGGAGACGCAGCCCGGCTTTGGCAACCTGGTGCTGACGGGGCAGCTGGGCGACGTGATGAAGGAGTCTGCCCGGGCGGCGCTGACGTACGCCCGCGCCAACGCGGCGCGGTACGGCATCGACCCGCGCAAGGCGTGGGGCTCGGAGCTGCACATCCACGTGCCGGCGGGCGCCATCCCCAAGGACGGCCCCTCGGCGGGCGTGGCCATGAGCACGGCGCTGGTGTCGGCGCTCAGCGGCATGGCGGTGCGCAGCGACGTGGCCATGACGGGCGAGGTCACGCTCACGGGCCGCGTGCTCCCCATCGGCGGGGTCAAGGAGAAGCTGCTGGGCGCCTACCGTGCGGGCATCCGGGCCATCATCCTGCCCAAGGACAACGAGGGCGACCTGGAGGACCTGCCGGCCGAGGTGCTGGACCAGATGGAGGTGCACCCGGTGGAGAGCATCGACCAGGCGCTCTCTGTGGCCCTGCGCGGCGCCTCCATGAGCGAGGGCCGGCTGCTCTTCCCGGAGCTGCCGCTTCCCGCGGGCCCGCGCGCGGTCGAGGGCGAGGCGCGGCTGCACGCGGGCCGGTAACGCCTGAACTGCGGGTTACAGGGGGGTTACAGGGGACAGGTGACAGGGGACAGCCAGCAACGGCGGTCCCGTCCCTGAGACGGAGATCGGAAAACGGCCCCGGGGGATTCGTCCTCCGGGGCCGTTTTGCGTTCGTGCGCAGATCGAATTGGAACCATGAAATCGGGGATCGAGACGAGCGATTGAAATCGCGGCTACAACGGCACGCTGTCCGCCTCCGCGGACAAGGGCCCTGCCCGCGCGGATACCGTACCCATGGGCACACACCCGCCGTGGTGTCGGCGCAGGCCGACAGTGTGAAGTTGTAGCCGCGAATTCATTCGCTACGTCTCGAGCCGCGCCCCTCTTGAATTCAACCCCTCGCCGCTCCTCATTCCGCCTCCCCCGCCCTCTCCCCTCCTCCAACCGTTTCCTTGCCGGATGCGAGACGGCGATGAATCATCTCCTCCGAGCCGCACGTACGCCCCGGCACGCCGGCCCTCCGCCCGGTCCCCCACTCCCCCGAGATCCGATGTTCCTGAGCCGCACCGCTTCGCTCGCCCTGCTCGCGCTGGTGGCCGCCGCAGGCCCCGCCGCCGCGCAGCGCACCACGGTCATCCGTGACGTGCGCGTGTTCGACGGCACGCGCGTCATCCCCTCCGCAACGGTGGTCGTACGCGACGGCATGATCACCTCCGTGGGCGCGGCGGCGGCCATCCCCGACGGCGCGGAGGTCGTGGACGGGCGCGGGCACACGCTGCTTCCGGGGCTCATCGACGCGCACACGCACACGTTCGCGCCGGGGATGCTGGAGCAGTCGCTGTCGTTCGGCGTCACGACGGGGATCGACATGTTCACCGTTCCCGAGCTCGCCGCCCGCTGGCGCCAGGAGCAGCGCGAGGGCAAGGCCACCGCCCGCGCCGACCTGCTCTCCGCCGGCGTGCTGGCCACGGCGCCGGGGGGACACGGCACGCAGTTCGGCGCGCCCATCCCCACGCTCACCTCCCCGGCGGACGCGCAGCCGTGGGTGGACGCGCGCATCGCCGAGGGCTCGGACTTCATCAAGGCGGTGATGGACGACGGCAAGCTGTACGGCATCCGCTTCAACACGCTGGACGAGCCCACGCTCACGGCCATCGTTGCGGCGGCCCACGCGCGGGGCAAGCTGGCGGTGGTGCATGTGGCCACGCTGGCCGCCACGCGCGCCGCCGTCCGTGCCGGCGCCGACGGGCTGGTGCACATCTGGATGGACAGCGTGCCGGAGCCGGCGCTCGTGGCGGAGATGGCGCGCCGGCGGATGTTCGTCATCCCCACGCTCGCCGTTTCGCAGGCCGTCACGGGCGCCTCCAGCGGGGGCACGCTCATCCGCGACGCGCGACTGGGGCCGATGATCGCGCCGGAGCAGCGGACGGCGCTGGAGGCCCGCTTCCAGGCGAACGGCGGCTCGTACGCGGCGGCCTCGGAATCCCTCGCGCGGCTGCGGGCGGCGGGCATCCGCATCCTGGCCGGCACGGATGCGCCCAACCCGGGCACCATCCACGGCGGCAGCATGCACCACGAGCTGGAGCTGCTGGTGGCCGCCGGCCTCACGCCCGTCCAGGCGCTTCAGGCCGCCACCTCCCTCACGGCCGAGACGTTCGGGATGGCGGACCGCGGGCGCATCGCGCCGGGGCTGCGCGCGGACCTGGTGCTGGTGGAGGGCGATCCCACGGCGGACGTCACGGCCACGCGCGCGCTGGTCCGCGTGTGGAAGCAGGGCCACTCGATGGATCTCGGTGCCATTCGCACCCGTGTCGCGTCAGCGCTCGCCACCCCCGCGACGCCCGCCGGGACGGGGGCCGCGGTGACGCCGGGGATGGTGAGCGACTTCGAGTCCGGCGCCCCCGACGCGCGGTTCGGCAGCGGCTGGCTGGTGACGACGGATGCCATGCAAGGCGGCGCCTCCACGGGCACGCTGGAGGTTGCCGGGGGCGGCGCGGAGGGCATCGGCAAGGCGCTGCGGGTGCGCGGCACGGTGGCGGCCAACGCGAACCCGTGGAGCGGCGCCATGTTCTTTCCCGCCGCGCAGCCCATGCAGCCCGCCGACCTCTCGGCCACGACGGGGCTGCGCTTCCGGGCGAAGGGCGACGGCCGCACCTACACCCTGCTCGTCTTTACCCGCCGCGGGGGGATGATGCCGTCGTTCCGCAGCTTCACCGCCGGCCCGGAGTGGCAGACGCACACCTTCGCCTGGAGCGACTTCGGCGGCAGCACCGGCGCAGACGTGACGGGCATCGCCTGGACGGCGAGCGCGCCGGCCGGTGACTACGAGCTGTGGCTGGACCAGATCGAGCTCCCCTGAGCGGACGTTGTATATCTCGCCCGGCGCGGGGATCATCCAGAGAGGTGCCGACACCTCGGCCGGGCGGGGCGGCATCCTGAGAGGGTCACCCGCGCCCGGCGAGGCGTCATCCCGGGCTCGACCGTGGCCGTCCTCCCGCAACGTCCCCCCGGGTTCCGGCGCGGGCACGCTCTTACTGATCGCGATCATGTGGATGATGTGCCACGGCAGGCATCCGCCTCCGCCGCCACCGAAGTGCCTCTTCGAAAAAACGCGGATGGCCGTCCCCACGCCGGCAGCAGACTGTCTACCAAGGGCCTGATGGACCCTGCCGCTCGCCGTCCGATTCGCGTCCGGACATCGCGACGGCAACCATCCAGTTCGGCTGGCTTTCCAACGGCCGTGCGTGCGG
>DATING010000168.1:0-3962 GCA_035474555.1 Longimicrobium sp.
AGCGGGAGGGCGGCTCTCACGCGACTTGTAGTTCTCCCCCTCTCCGCGAGGAACGAGCGGGGAGGGGGCCGGAGGGAGGGGCACCCGCCCGTGCAGGGAGCCCGCCTGGCCGGCACGAACACGCAGTTCTCCCCCTCCTGCCCGCGAAGCGGGGGAGGGGGCCGGGGGGAGGGGGCCCTCCGCCCGTGCAAGGAGCCAGCTTCCCCCAGCACGAACCCGCAGTTCAACCTCCCCCAGGGTTTTTGGGGGAGGTGCGAGCCTAAGCGAGCGGTGGGGGCGCCGCTGGATGCCCGCCCAACTGGCAAGAACCCGTAGTTCCGAGCGGTGGGGGCGCCCGCCGGATGCCTGCGCCCAGCACGTTTTTCAACGTTGAAGGAATTCGATCGATGACCATGCACTACCTGCCCGGCCCCGTCGAAGCGCGCCGGATGGACACCGCCGAACTGCGCGACCGCTTCCTGCTCGGCGGCGTCTTTCAGCCCGGCGCGGTGACGATGCGCTTCGTGGACCTGGACCGCGTCGTCATCGGCGGCGCGGTGCCTTCCGAGGGTCCGCTGCGGCTGGAGGCGCCGGCGGAGATGGCGTCCGAGTACTTCACGGAGCGCCGCGAGGTCGGCGTGCTGAACGTGGGCGGCGCGGGGAGCGTCACGGTGGACGGCGCGCGGCACGCGATGGCCTTCCGCGACGGCCTGTACGTCGGCCGCGGCAGCCGCGACGTCAGCTTCGAAAGCGACGACGCGGCGGATCCCGCGCGCTTCTACCTCGTGAGCTATCCCGCGCACGCCACGCATCCCACCACGCACGTGGCCCATGCCGACGCCGAGGCCACAGAGCTGGGCACCGTCGCGCAGGCCAACCGCCGCATCCTCCGCAAGTACTTTCACCCCGGCGGCGTGCGGACGGCGCAGCTGGTGATGGGCGTCACGGAGTTGCAGGAGGGGAGCGTGTGGAACACCATGCCCGCCCACACGCACGCCCGCCGCACCGAGGTCTACCTGTACTTCCGTGTGCCGCAGGATTCCGTCGTCGTGCACCTGATGGGCGAGCCCGACCAGACGCGCCACCTCGTCGTCCGCGACGAAGAGGTCGCGCTGTCGCCGGGCTGGTCCATCCACTCCGGCTGCGGCACGTCCGCGTACTCGTTCTGCTGGGCCATGGGCGGCGAGAACCAGGTCTTCGCCGACATGCAGGGCGTGGCGATGGATGCGCTTCGCTAGAGAAGTGCCGAGTTCCAAGTGCCAAGTACCAAGTAGTAGCTGCCTCACGGCGATTCACAGGATTGTGTCGATGAAGATGCTTCGCACCCCGGCCGGGCTCCTGGCCGTCGCCCTCGCCGCGTCGCCGGCCGCTACGCAGACCGGCGTCACCGTCCGCGCCGAGAACCCGCTTCCGACGCAGCGCCCGGACGAGGTGCTGTCGCTGCCGTGGGCCCAGCTCCGCGGCGCGCTCCCCGCCCTCGCCGCCGGCCGCGTCCGCGTGGTGGATGCCGCCTCCGGTGCCGAGCTCCCCGTGCAGACGGTGGACGACAACGGCGACGGCACGCCCGAGGAGCTGCTGGTGCTCGCCAGCTTCTGGCCCGGCGAGCAGAAGCAGCTCGTGGTGCAGGCGCAGGCTCCCGCCGCCGCGCCGGCGCCCCGCGTGCACGTGCGACACGACCCGCACCGCGACGACGTAGCGTGGGAAAGCGACCGCATCGCGTTCCGCATCTACGGCCAGGGGCTGTGGCAGGCGTCGGAGTTCCAGCCGCTGGTCAGCAGCGGCGTGGACATCTGGCCCAAGCGCGTCCACGACCTGATCGTGGACCGGTGGTACGCCAAGGGCCACGACGCCTATCACCAGGACACCGGCGAGGGCGCGGACTTCTACACCGTCGGCCCCACGCTGGGCGCGGGCGGCGTAGGCGTGCTGCGCGGTGACAGCGTGGTGACGGCCAAGAACTTCCGCAGGCACCGCATCGTCGCGGCGGGCCCCATCCGCGGCATCTTCGAGCTCACCTACGATCCGTGGGATGCGGGCGGCGTGCAGGTGCAGGAGGTGCGGCGCATCACCATCGACGCCGGGCAGAACCTGTATCGGATGGAGACCACGTTCCGCACACCGGACGGCCGCGACCTGCCGTTCGTGACGGGCACCGTCAAGCGCGAGGGCCTGGTGGGCGCCAACCGCCGCGGCGCGCAGTGGGGATGGCTTTCCACCTGGGGCCCCGTGGAGCGCAAGAACGGCGGCCACGGCAGCCTGGGCACCGCCGTGCTCCTCCCCGCCGCGCAGTTCACGGACGTCGCCGAGATCCGGAACCACTTCCTGGTCGCGTCGACCGCCCGCTCCGGCGTTCCCGCCGTGCAGTACGCGGGCGCCGGATGGACGGCCAGCGGCGACTTCGGCGGCGTGGAAGACTGGTGGCGCCACCTGGACGCGATGGCCGAGCGCCTCGCCAACCCCATTCGCGTCACAGTCGGCGGCGTGATGAGGTGAAGGGTTGTCTCTCTTGCAGATAACCGTGGGTCAAAACGATATTTAGGCCGCACTCTGCCTGGAGGATCATCATGGATCACCACTACGCTCCGTCCCCGCCACACGCGAACGTGCCCGATGAAGTGATCGAGCGCATGCGCAGCGTGGACCACCTGGTGCGGCAGTGGACCACTCCGGAGTTCCGGGCGCAGATCGACCCTGCGGAGCCGGAGGTCGTCGGTCGTCCGACGCTGATCCAGCGGATCCGCCGCCGGCTCTGACCTGCTGGCCGGGTCGTTGGCAGGTGGATACAGCATGGGCGTCGGCATCTTCTGCCGACGCCCGCTTTTCATTGCTTGCTGGGTGGCTGGAATCCTGGAGAACTGGATGATCGATTCCTTCCGGGGCCCGGGTCGTGGACCTGTTCCTGGAGGCGCGGCCCGGCGGCGGTTGGGAAGTCGTGCGGGAGCAGACGCGCGTCGGCGCGTTGTCCTGACGGATCACACCTGCTGATTTGAAGCGCCCCGCCGGGAGAGATCCGGGCGGGGCGCTTCCTTTTCTCCTGCCGGGCCGGGCTTTACGGGCGCCGCACCAGCTCGAACCCGACGCCGGCCTGGGTGTTCGGCGTCAGGACGACCGCCTCCGTGCCCGTTTCTCCCGGCGCGAGCTGGTACGCGGGCGGGTAGGCGACCAGCTGCACGGTGTAGCGGCCGGGCGCCAGCTGCAGGCTCCCGTATCCCCAGGCCGTGGTGGAATCCACCGCGACCACGGTGTTGCCGCGCGAAACCCGGTAGACCGCCGGCCCCACGCCGATGGTCGCTGCCGTGTCCTGCGCCTGCGCGCCGACCTGCACCACGAGCAGCGACGTCTTCTGCCCGCCGCCCGGGTTGCCCGTCGTGTCGCCGGGGACGGTGTCGGGCGGGACGGTGGTCGTGTCGCCGGGGACGGTGTCGGGCGGGACGGTCGTCGTGTCGCCCGGGACGGTGTCCGGCGGGATGCTGTCGCCGGGGATGGAGTCGCCCGCGGTGAGCACGATCCCGGGCCCGTCCGGATCCACGACGGACGATCCGTCGCATGCCCAGAGCCCGCCGGTGGCCAGGAGAAAGGCGCCCGTCATCAGCGCGCGCCGGGCCCCCGTACGTGGTGTAGCTCGCATGTGTGCCTCGTGGATGCAGGGTTGTGGAACGCAGGCTGTCTGCTTCAGCCTCACAACCCAGTAACCCCCGCATCCCGCCGCCGCGTCACATCGGTCGGGAGCCGTGCAGGGCAGGGACGGGCATCAACCCGGGTCAGGTCGGCGAGAGGTGGCGGGCACCGAGACCCCGGCGAATGAATTCGCGGCACCGAAAACGTGATGTCGGCCTTCGCCGACGGGTCCGGAAGGGGCGAGTTCCGTGGCGAATGGCAGGGGTCCGGCGGGCCGGTGGCGGAGCTTTGTGCGGGGCGGCGGGAGTCGATTTCCGGCGGGGGCGGCAGTCCGCGCAGGCGGACTTCGTGTGGTTGTTGCGGCG
>DATING010000169.1:0-7857 GCA_035474555.1 Longimicrobium sp.
TGGTGCGCACCGACCTGATGATCAAGATCGAGGATATCATCAAGACGCGGAGGCTCAAGCAGAAGGAGGCGGCCAGACTGCTCGGCGTGTCGCAGCCCCGCATCAGCGACCTTTTGCGCGGCAAGATCGACGTGTTCACGATCGATTCGCTGGTCAACATGCTGGGACGCGCCGGCATGCGGGTTGGGGTGACGGTGACGGCGCTTCCGCCGGAACCCGCGTCCCGATCCGTAGAATCCGCTCCGGAGGAGACAGCCGCGGCACACGCCTGAGCCGCCATGGCTGAATGCACGAAGGCTCCCGATCCTGGCCAGGATCGGGAGCCTTCGTCGTCCGTCGCGAACTGTCGTCGTCCGTCGCGCGCCGTCAGTCCGTCGCGGCCACGGCCGTCGTCATCAGCTCGTCGGCGTTGTCCTCGTTCGGGGCGAGCGTGTCCATGAAGCTGCTGACGGAGAACACCGCGTTCCCCGCGCCCGGCGGGCCGTACCCCGGGGGCGGCTGCAAACCGTGATGCTCCAGCGCCTCGCGGTACGTCTCCAGCAGCCGGATGTGGTACTCCAGCGGCGCGCCCTCGGGGTTGTCCTGCCCCAGCGGCGTGGCCGGCTCCGGGCACCAGGTGGTGAACCGCGGCGTCACCCCGCGCGACATGAAGTGGTCCAGCCCCTCGCGCGTGCTGCGGATGGCCTCGTTCACCGTGGCAAAGCCGAACGGCCGCGCCATCTCCACCCCCGCCACGAAGTTGGGAATCACGTACCGCGCGCCGAACACCTCCGCCGCGTCAAAGATGCGCCGGTGCCACTCCTCGCGGCCCACGTAGCGCTCCTTGCCCGGGCAGATGATCTCGAACAGCCGCTTGTCCCACACCTCGTAGTTGGGGTGGTAGATCTTGATGCCGTAGTCCTTGAAGCGCTGCACGTCCTCGCGGGGCAGCGCCTGGGCCACCACCTTGCCGATCCACCGGCCGGGAAAGCGGTCCTCGATGGCCTCGGCGTAGCGGCCGTAGAAGTCCGCCTCCGCGAACCCGTCCACCTTGCTGGTGACGCTTCCGCCCGTGAGGGTGTACGCGTGCGACGAGCGGGTGGTGTCGTACTGGTCGATGATGGCCAGCGCCTCCAGCACCTCGTCGATGGGCTTGATGCCGGTGTACGGCCGCCCCGCCTGCTTGTGCTGGCGCCAGTTGTGGTTGATGTCGCAGTACTGGCACTCCTCCTTGGCGCCGAAGTACTGGCACATCCGGAACACCGTCAGGTAGACGAGATAGCCCCACTGGATGGTGGGGGCGATCTCCATCACCGTCTTGCCGTTGCTGAGCTGGTGCCGGTAGTACTCCGGCATGGGCGGCAGTGTCACGTCCGCCATCACCCGCCCATCCATCGACAGCGAGAGCGTGCCGTCCGCTCCGCGCCCCACCCGGTAGGGCGAGTCGGGGTTCACCCGCACGGAGACGATGGTCCGCCGCAGCTCGTAGGGGCCGCCGGTCAGGGCGATCTCCTCGGGCGGGCGGCGCTTGGCCGCGTTGCCCAGCTGCGCCAGCGGCTTCTGGTCGAACGAGAAGATGAAGTACGACTTGGGCTTGACCTCGCCCTCGAGGTTGTCCGTCAGGGCAGAGTCGTCGAAGGCCATCCCCGTGCGCAGCAGGTCTTCCTTGAAGACGGCTTCGCGGGGGATGTGCGGAAAGCGGGCGATGAGCCCCTCGACCAGCGCCGTGCGGTTCTCCATGTATGCGTCAGCGTCCTTGAGGCGCGCCTGTGAGTGAATGCAGCGTATGAATTTACCCAAAGTCGGGGCGGATGGAAACCCGGCGGGGCGGGGAGACTGCGGGAAACCGCGGGGGACAGGTTACAGGGGACAGGTGACAGGGGGAGACTCGGACGGGCGGAGGTCCGTCGCGGCGGAGGGGCTGAAGCCGCCGCAACGAATGCGGAAAGCCCCCAAACTGCGGGGGGCTTCACCTGCGAACCGCCGGAACGTGCTCGACGGAGGCTGTCGTGCGCCGGTGGATTATGCTCTCGGGCGGGACGTCGTTCGATGCGACGCCGCGTCCGCCGCACACCTGGCGTTACGCCGCGTCTCCGCCGACGGTGGCCGTGGGCGGGCCGGGCTCCGGTGCCTCCCGCGCCGCCTGTGCAACGACGTCCGCCAGGCGCGCGGGGTCCGTGTAGGTGTCCAGGCCCAGGCGCAGGGCGTGCGCGGGGAGCAGGGCCGCGTCGCGCAGCAGGGCCAGCACGCGTGGCGCGCAGGCGCGGTCCGCCAGCAGCCACGGCGACTGCCGCAGCAGCCCCGCCAGCGCGCCGCCCGCCTCCGCGCGCTCCAGCGCCGTGGGCGCGCCGGCCTCCACGCGCGGAAAGAGCATCCCCCCCAGCGGTGCCGTCCGCCGCCAGCGGCCCGGCCACCGCTCGCGCGGGTCCGTCTCCCCCCGCGCGTGCTGCACCGTGCCCCCGTCGTAGCCCACGTCCAGGTGAAAGGCGCGCGGCCATCCCTCCACCGCCACGCGCCCGTCGTCGTCCCGGTACAGCACCACGTGGTCGTCGGAGAGGTAGCGCCACCCCGCGGCCGTCAGGTTGGCGCACGTCGTCGTCTTTCCCGCGCGGGCGTCGCCCACCAGCACCCACGCCGTCCCCTCCGGCGGCGCCACGGCGGCGGCGTGGGCCAGCGCGCGCCCCATCCGCCCCAGCAGCAGGGCCGCGGACAGGGTGCAGGCCGAGTACAGCGCCCACATCGCCGCCTCCGACGCCGCCTCGCCCTCCGCCACCCGCAGCTCCGCCACGCCCGCCCGCAGGTCGGCGGTGCCCCACACCAGGGTCCCGCCCGCGATCCGCGCGTCGTCGTCCGCCACCCACGCGTCCACGCCGCCCAGGGCCAGCGTGCGGCGCCCGGCGGGCACGGACGGCGGCGCATCGGCCGACGGCAGCACGCGGATCACGGCGCCGCGGGGATCCGCGGGGGTGTCTTCGGGAAGCAGGGGCAGCCAGCGGGTGAGCAGCGGCAGCAGGCGCGGGTGCGCCTCCACGCGGAGCCGGCCGTCGTGCAGGAGGGAGCGGACGATCACGCCTTTACGCCCGCAGGGCAAAGGGGAGCATCCGGTCGGGCGGGGGCGGCTCGGCGGAGGGGTCGGTGACCACCCAGGCGTGCGCCAGGATGGGCTGCTCGCCGGGGCCGTCCGCCGCCCGCACGCCAATGCGCACCACGGCGGGGACGCCGTAGCGGCGCAGGGCCAGGCACTCGGCCACGCTGCGGTACAGGCAGGTGTTCCGCCACGGCGAGCCGGGGACGGCCGCCAGCACCTTGATGGCGCCGCGCGCCGCGCGCGCGGCGCCCCGCGGGGGCTCCACGTGCGGGAGGAAGTCCGCGGGCGGGCTCAGCAGCTCCGTCCAGCGGCGGCCGCGCAGCCACAGGGGCACGCGCAGGGCTGCCCACACCCCCGTCGCCGCCACGCCGGCCAGGGTGCTCACGCCGCCCCGTCCGCCGCGGCCAGCAGCCCCCGCTCCGACAGGTCGCCCAGCAGCCGGTCCAGCTCGGCGGCGGCCACCTCGCGCTCCACCTCGAACTCCGCGCACAGGCCGTCCAGCAGCGCGTCGCGCCCCAGCCCGCGCTCCAGCCCGCGGAACACGTGCGCGGCCGTGGCGTTCAGCCGGTAGTAGTTCTTGGTGTCCATGTGCAGCAGCACCGCCTCGCCGTCCAGGTGGGCGGCGAGAACGTCCTCGGGAACGCGGTGCGTGGGTGCGTCGCTCATCGTCGGAGTCTCGGTCGGGTCAGCGGACGACGGAGGGGCGGCGCGGATTGCCGCCGGCCACGGGGATCTCGTGCACCATGGTGGGCTGCGCGGGGTCGATCCACACCAGGCGCGTGGTGCTCCCCGCGCCGAACTCCACGTACACCAGGCGCCCGTCGGCCGTCCAGGTGGGCTCGGCCTCGCCGCCGGCGCGGGTGCTCAGCTTGGTGATGGTCCGGTCGCTCACGCGCACCAGGAAGATGGCCGGGTCCCCCTCGCGGGTCGAGGCGAAGGCCACGTGCGTGCCGGCGGGGTTCCACGCCGGGTCCACTTCCGCCGAGTCGCCGCCGGCCAGGATGCTGGCCGTGCCCCCCGCCGTCAGGTCCCAGATGTCCGCCGTGCCCTGGCCCGTGCCCACGAACGCCAGCCGGTTGCCCGTGGGGGCCCAGCTGGGCGCCGTCTCGGGGCTGCCGGCGAAGCCCAGGCCGCCCGTGAACGCCGCCGCGCCCGTGCCGTTCACGTTCGCCGTCCAGATGCGCGCCACGCCGCTCACGTCGTACGTGTACGCAATCCGCGTCCCGTCGGGCGACAGGGCGGGGGACAGCTCCGAGCGTGCCGCGGTGCTGGTGATGCGGGTCGCGGCGCCGCCGGACGCGTTCATCAGGTACAGCTCGGGGTTGCCGGCGCGCACGCTCACGAACAGGATCTTGCCCGCCGCCACGGACGGGTCGTTGTCCACGGACGGGTCCTCCGTCAGCCGGGTGCGCCCGCCGCCGTCCAGCTCCACGCTGTACAGGTCGCGGTTGCCCCCCACGGACATGTCGAACACCACCGTGGGCGGCGCGGCCACGGTCACCGGCAGGGCGCCGGTGCTGCCGTCGAAGCTGCCGCGGATTTCCAGCGCGCCCGTCGCCAGCAGCCGCACCTGCCCGCCCGGCAGCACCTCGCCGGCCGCGGCGGGCTGCAGCGTCCACGTCACGTCGCCCGCGGGGATGGCCTGCCCGTCGCGCGTCACGGTCAGCGCCAGCGTGCTCCCGCGCTCCGCCCGCCCCGCCGCGCTGATCACCAGGGGGCCCAGGTCCGCCACCTGCAGCTGCGTGCTTCCCGTGCTGCCGTCGTAGCTGCCACGGACCTCCAGGGTGCCCGCCGCCAGCAGCCGCAGCTGTCCGCCGGGCAGCAGCTCGGCGGCGGTGGCGGGGGTCACGGTCCACGCCACCTGGGCGGTGGGGATGACCTGCCCGTCGCGGCTGACGGAAAGCGTTACGGTGGAGCCGCGCTTCAGCGTGCCGGTCGCGCTGATCACCAGGGCGCCCAGCTCCGCCACCTGCAGCTGCGCGGTTCCCGTGCTGCCGTCGTAGCTGCCGCGGACCTCCAGCGCGCCGGCCGCCAGCAGGCGCAGCTGTCCGCCGGGCAGCAGCTCGCCGGCGGTGGCGGGCGTCACGGTCCACGTCACGTTCGCCGCGGGGACGGGCTGCCCGTCGCGCGTGGCGGCCAGCGTCACGGTGGCGCCGCGCTGCAGCGTCCCGGTCGCGGTGATCGAAAGCGCGGGCGGCGGGCCGGAAGGCCCGTCTCCGCACGCGCCGAGCAAGGCCGCGAGCAGGGCCAGGGGCGCGAATCGGGTCAGGCGGGATCGCAGGGACACGGAGGGCACTTCGATGGGGTGAGGGATGGGTACAGCCGATTAAAGATGATGGGGATTGCGCGTATGCACCAGTGGGGAGGCCGTGTGGCCGGGCTTCTCGCGGGGCAGACGCGCAAATCCTGCCCCCGATTGGGCTTTCCGCGCGAATGCGGGCGCTGCACGGGGGTGCGCAATCGGCCTCCGGACGCGGCATCCGAGTGCCTGGATCCATGCACCGACTACGTTTCGATCCGGCACCGTCAGGCGTTGGTGTCGGCGCAGGCCGACAGTGTGACGTTGTAGCCGCGAATTCGTTCGCTCTCCTCTCGGCGCCGGCGCCCCCATTTCCTCCTCCCGACCCGCCGATCCGCCGAACCCGTCCGCCCAACCCGTCCGCCGAATCCAATCCGCCGAATCCAATCCGCCGAATCCGATCCACCGAATCCGATCCACCAAACCCGATCCGCCGAATCCGATCCGCCGAACCCAATCCACCGAATCCGGTCCAACGAATCCAATCCACCGAATCCAATCCACCGAATCCAATCCACCGAATCCAATCCAACGAATCCAATCCACCGAATCCAATCCAACGAATCCAATCCGCCGAACCGGCCTCACGCAGAGACGGAGCAGGAGGGGAGGTCCGGAAGACAGCCCCTGCTGCTCTGTATCGTTCTGCGCGATTCCGCCGGTCGAGCCGAGGGACGCCGGCTTCCGCGCCGCGCCCCTCCGCGTCGGGCGTGATCGCGGACTACGGCTGCTGCGCGGCCACGAGCGCCTCCAGCCGGGCCATGCGCGCCTCCAGGGCGGCGTTCTGCGCCCGGAGCGCCTCGTTCTCGGCGCGCAGGGCGCCGACCTGCTCCGCCGTGTACGCCTGCAGCGCGGTGGTGCGCTCGTCCAGCGCCTTGATGCCGGCGAAGTTCACGCCGTCGATGTCCAGGTGGCCGATGGCCAGGGGCTCGGTTCCCAGGCCGAACTCGCGCCAGAAGTCCTCGGCGAACGGCCCCATGTGCCGCGACTGGCGCCCCTCGTCGGTGTAGTTCCAGGTGTTGACGGGAATGCGGCGCATGCGGTCCAGCACGTCCTCGCCGTCCACGTCCAGGAAGTTCTCCTTGAGCGTCTTGCTGCTGGCGCAGGTGATGGAGGCGCCCCCTGCCGCGATGTTGCACCCGTTGGTGAGCGTCGCGTTGCTGCGGAAGCGAAAGCCGCCCGCCGCGCGCACGGCGAACTCGTTGTTCGCGACCGCCTCGATGGAGTCCGTGGTCGACGCGTCGCCGAACACCTTGGCGCCCGTGTGGCCGTTGGTGCTGGCGCGGTAGCCGAACGCCATGGAGTAGTCCGCGTCGGCCGTGGTCCGGTAGCCGATGGCCACGGCCGCGTCGCCGTCGCTCCAGTTGTTCTGGCCAATGGCCACGCCCGCGTGGTCCAGCACGTCGTTGTTCAGCCCCAGCGCGATGCCGCAGGTGCCGATGGTGGCACCCACGCCGTAGACCTTGTTGCCGCTGCCCAGGGCCATCCCGCACTGCGCACCGGCCTCAACCGTGTTCTGGTTGCCCATGGCGAACGAGTAGATGCCGGCCGCCGTGTTCAGCGCGCCGCCCGCCCACGAGTAGTAGCCGATGTTGGCCTCGTCGAACTGGCCGCCCGCGTCGGCGTAGCCCGCGCGAAAGGCCACCTTGTTGGGGTACCACATCATCCGCCATCCCGCGCCGGTCTCGGGGATGAGGCCCTGGCCGATGGTGCCCCTGACCACGAAGCCGCCCGCGCTGTCCACGCGCAGGCGGTCCTGCAGGGGGCCGGAGCGCAGCTGCAGCAGGGTGGCGGACTGGGCGGCCGCGGGGGCGGGGAGCAGGGCCAGCCCCGTGAGGGCCGAGAGAACGAAGAGCGTGTGCTTCATGGATCCACCCGGTTCAGTGTCTATCGTGACCCGCGGCCGGCGCGCGCCGCGGCGGGAGAAACGCGGTCAGTACGACTCGGTGCGGATGCGGAACGACTCGTTGTACAGCCAGCCGCTGGTAACCTGGAGCGACGCGCGCGAGTCGATGTTGCCCGTCACCGTGTATTCGCCGGTGACGTCCACCCGGGGCAGCGTGCCCTGCACCTGCGCCGCGAACCCCTCCAGGAACAGCCGGCCGCTCCCCGTGATGGCGGATTCGTTGGTGACGATCACGCTCCCGCCGCTGTGCAGGTTGAACGCGGCCAGGTTCACCGTGGGGATCACCCCGCCCGGCGTCAGGTCCAGCACGTCCAGGCCTCCCACGGCCTCGTTCTGGGTCAGGACGGGAAAGATCGTGGCGACGTTGTCGGCCACCTCGGCCGTGTCCGTGGGCTGGGGGGCGATGCTGTCGGGCAGCCAGTTGGCCCCGTTCTCCCAGTTCGTCACCCCCGCCGCGCCCGTCCAGGTGCGGCGGATGGGCGATACGTCCATCACCACCTTGCCGTGCCGCCCGCCGCCCCCCGCTTCCGTGGCCACGACGAGGGTGGAGCCGGCCCGCTGGCCGTGCAGCAGCCCGCCCGCGGG
>DATING010000170.1:0-2817 GCA_035474555.1 Longimicrobium sp.
ACCATCCGCGCGGACGAGGAGATGGTGGACACCGTGCGCGCCCTGGAGATCGACATGGCCATCGTGGCCGTGCCGGCGGACGCGGCCCAGAACGTGGTGGACCGGCTGGTGAAGGCCGGCGTGCGCGGGGTGCTGAACTTCGCCCCCGCGCGGCTCAAGGTGCCGCCGGGGGTCGCGCTCAAGAACGTGGACGTGACGCTGGAGCTGGAGGGCCTCTCCTTCTCGCTCAACAGCCGCTAGCCGTCCGCCTGCGCGGATGACGAACGACGGCCGGTCCCTGGACGGGGACCGGCCGTTTTGCGTCCGCCGGGGTACGGAGACGATGCGTTCCGCCGCCTTCCGCGGCGGGCGCAGCGCGCCGCGCACTTTCCGCCGGCACCGCTCCGTTGCGGCCTGCGGCGGTCCGTCCTCCGTTGCCCGAAAATGGCGGTCTGGCTATACTCCCGGTCTATGAGCGATCCGAATCAGCAGTCCAGCAGACCCGCCGTGCGCGTGACCTCGGAGATCGGCCGTCTTCGCACGGTCATCTGCCACACGCCCGGCCCCGAGCTTCTCGCGGTGACGCCGTCCAACCGCGAGCAGTACCTGTACGACGACATCATCGACCTGGACCAGGCCCGCCGCGAGCACCAGCGATTCCGCGCCATCCTGTCACGCTTCGCCGAGGTGCTGGACGTGCGCGACCTGCTCAGCGACATCGTGGACGAGCCCGAGGTGCGCAAGTTCCTCGTCAACCGGGTGATGGAGGTCGCCTCCTCCGAGCCCCTGGGCGGCGAGCTCTTCGACATGCCGGGCGACGCCCTGATCCAGCAGTTCATCGAGGGCAAGGAGGCGCCGCAGGGGCCCATCAGCAAGCTGCTCAACAAGGTGAGCTACGAGCTGCCCCCGCTGCCCAACCTTTTCTTTACGCGCGACGCGGCCATGGTGGTGAACCAGGCCGTCATCATCGGCGCCATGCGCTACGCGGTGCGGTGGACGGAGGAGCTGCTGATGAAGGCGCTCTTCCTGTACCACCCCCTGCTGGGCAACAACGGCTTCATCTACGACGGCACGGAAGAGCACCGCAGCGACTACACCATCGAGGGCGGCGACGTGCTCATCCTGCGCCCCGACCTGGCCATGGTGGGCTTGTCGGAGCGCAGCAGCCCGGCGGCCATCGAGGGGCTGGTGGAAAGCCTCAAGGACACGGCGGGGATCGACCACGTGATCGTCGTCGTACTCCCGACGGAGAGCCCGGCCATCCACCTGGACATGATCTTCACCCTGGTGGACCGCACGCACTGCGTGGTGTATCCGCCGTACTTCTTTGGCCACACGCGGCTGCCGGCGCTGCACTACCGGCCCAAGGGGCAGGGCGTAAAGTCGTACGACGACGTGTTCACGGCCCTCAAGCAGGTGGGGATGCCCCTGGAGCCCATCTGGTGCGGCGGCCAGCACCCCACGCGGCAGGAGCGCGAGCAGTGGTCCAGCGGGTGCAACTTCGTGGCGGTAAAGCCGGGCGTGGTCCTGGGCTACACGCGCAACGAGGCCACCATGCGCGAGATGGAGCGCGAGGCGGGCTTCCGGATCGTAGAGGCCATCGAGTTCCTGACGGGCGAGACGGAGCTGGAGGACGACGAGCGGGCCGTGATCGCGTTCGACGGCGCGGAGCTGGTGCGCGGCGGCGGGGGCGGCCGGTGCATGACCCTCCCCGTCTGCCGGGACGACGTCTGGTGAGCCAGCTGGTGCTTTCCCTGGATGGCGTGCGCCTGGAGCGCGACGGTTCGCTCACGGACCGCGCCTTTCGCGTGCTCAGCGACGAGGCGCTCCCCTCCGTCGAGGTCGCGCACCGCGTGCTGGGGATCACGGGCGGCGCGGGCGCGGCGGCGGCGGCGGTGTTCACGCTGCTGGGCGGCGACCCGCGCTTTCGCGTGGACGCGCAGGGCGTGTGGTCCGTGGCCCCGCCCCCGCAGGTAGAGGCGGAGCGGGGCGCGCGGCTGCTGCGCGACGAGAGCTGGGTGGTGGTGGACGTGGAGACGACCGGCGGCACCCCCGCGCGCGGGCATCGCGTGACGGAGGTGGCCGCCGTGCGCGTGCAGGGCGGGCGCATCGCGGACACCTTCTGCTCGCTGGTGAACCCGGAGCGGCCCATTCCCGGCATGATCACGTCGCTCACGGGCATCTCCAACGGGATGGTGGTGGACCAGCCGCGCTTCGCCCAGGTGGCGCGGGAGCTCTCCTGCGCCCTGGAGGGATGCGTGTTCGTGGCGCACAACGCCGCGTTCGACTGGCGCTTCGTGAGCCACGAGATGCAGATGGCCACGGGGATGACGCTCAGCGGCCGCCAGCTGTGCACGGTGCGCCTGTCCCGCCGCCTGCTGCCGCAGCTGCCGTCGCGCTCGCTGGACGGGCTGGCGTCGTGGTTCGGGCTGGAGGTGGAGAACCGCCACCGCGCGCTGGACGACGCGGTGGCCACGGCGCACGTGCTCATCCGCCTGCTGGACATGCTCGAGGACCAGGGCGTGACGGACTGGGACGGGCTGCAGGGCGTGCTCCGCAAGCGCAAGGCGCGCGCGACCCGCAAACGCCGCGCGAAGCCGCGGTCCATGGAGACGGCATGACGGGGACGGCATGAGCGGGACGATGGAGATCGCGGGCGTCGCGGCCCGGGTGCGCACGCGCCGGTTGGGCGACTTCACGCTGCACGCGCTGGAGAGCGGCGGGGTGGCGCTGGACGGCGGCGCCATGTTCGGCGTGGTGCCCAAGCCCCTGTGGGAAAAGCGGATCCCGGCGGATGCGCGGAACCGCATCCCCCTCGCGCTCCGCTGCCTGCTGGTG
>DATING010000171.1:0-4049 GCA_035474555.1 Longimicrobium sp.
CCTTCTCCCCCTCTCCACGAGGAACGAGGGGGGAGGGGGCCGGGGGGTGGGGGCCCGGTGGGGCCCCCTACCCCATGTCCCCCATCCAGTACCGCGGCCCCGCCCCGCGCGCCCCCGCCCGATCGCCCGGGTTCGCGAGCCGGCAACGGTCCAGCGACAGGCATCCGCATCCGATGCACTCCGACAGCCCCGTCCGCAGCCGCTCCAGCTCCGCGATGCGCTCGTCGATCCGCCGCGACCACCCGGCCGAGAGCGATGCCCAGTCCTCCCGCGTCGGCACGCGGTTCTCGGGGAGCTTCGCGAGCTCCGCCGCCACCTCTTCTAGCGACAGCCCCACCTTCTGCGCAAAGACGATGAACGCCACGCGCCGCACCGTCGCCCGCGAATACCGGCGGTGCCCGGCCGTGGTGCGCTCGGACTGGATCAGCCCGCGCTCCTCGTAGAACCGCAGCGCCGACGTGGCCACGCCGCTGCGCTGCGCCAGCTCGCCGATGGTCATCGGCGGTGGGCGGAAACCGGAAACAGGATGCGTTTCGCTCATGCGGACAACAGTACGCACCCGCCGCCTTGACTTCAAGTGCACTTGAAGCCGTATCGTCCATCCTCCACGTGCCGTCCGTTCCCGGACGGCGCGGTTCCTCGCCCGAACGACGGAGGTGGATCCCTTGATGGACACGAACGAGGCCGGCGCCCCGGCCCGCATCCTGGTGACCGGCGCGACGGGCAACGTGGGCCGGCACGTGGTGGCGGAGCTGCTGAAACGCGGGAACGCCGTCCGCGCGCTGGTGCGCGATCCCGCCGCCGCCCGCCTGCCGTCCCGCGTCGACGTCGTCCGCGGCGACCTGGCCGACCCGGAGACGCTGCGGCCGCACCTGGACGGCATCGAATCCGTCTTCCTCCTCTGGCCCTTCTTCGACGCGGACGGCATCCCCGCGCTGATGGACGTCCTGCGGCCGCAATCGCCGCGCGTCGTCTACCTCTCCGCCATGGGCGCGCGCCGCGGCGACGACGGCGACGAGCCCTTCCATCACCAGGTGGAGCGGGTGATCGAGCAGAGCGGCGTACCGTGGACCTTTCTGCGCGCCGGTGGATTCGCCACGAACGCGCTCTGGTGGGCGCCGCAGATCCGCGGGACCGGCGTGGTCCGGGCCCCGTACCCGCAGGCGGCCCGCTCCCTCATCCACGAGCGCGACATCGCCGACGTGGCCGTGCGCGCCCTCACAGACGACCGCCACGCCGGCGCCCGGCACGAGCTGACCGGCCCCGCCGCCGTGACCCAGGCGGACCAGGTGCGCATCCTCAGCGAGGTGATCCGCAAGCCGCTGCGCTTCGAGGAGATCGCGCCCGAGGCCGCCCGCGACGAGATGATCGCCGAGGGCCTGCCGTCGGAGTTCGCCGAGAGCTCCATGCGCTACTGGGCCACGCTCGCGGACCACCCCGAGCCCGTGACGAAGACGGTGGAGGAGATTACCCGCGCCCCCGCCCGCCCCTTCCGCGGCTGGGCCATGGACCACGCGCACGACTTCCGCTGATCCGACGCGGACATCCGGCGCTCATCAGTCTCCGTACTCCCTCCCCCACGCAGTTTGTGGGGGAGGGTCGGGGAGGGGGGCGCCTGCCCTCGAGCAGATCTCCGCCTACTCGCCCTCCAGCCGTCCAGCCGCCGCGCGGTCCATTATCCACACCACTTCCCCGTCCCCCGGCCGCACGAATTGCGCGGGGAGGCGATACGGGTCGATGGGTCCGCGCAGCACCGTCCACACGACGTCCGCCTTGGATGCGCCGATGACGATCATCTCCACCCGTGCGGCGCCGTTCAGCACGGGCAGCGTGAGGGTGATGCGTGGCTCGCCGTCGGGAAGGTGGAGGTTCGTGGTGACAGTGCGGTCGTGCTCGCGCAACGGCTCCGTAAACGGGAACAGCGACGCCACGTGCGCGTCCGGCCCCACGCCCAGGTGGACGAGGTCGAAGCGCGGCAGGCCACCCCCGAAGAACGCCGCCAGCGCCTCCGCGTACCGCGCCGCGCCCTCCCCGGGAGCGAGCTCGCCCGGCATCCGGTGCACGTTGGCCGGCGGGATGGGCACGCGCGCGACGAACGCCTCGTGGGCCATGCGGAAGTTGCTGCGTTCGTGCCCCGGCGGCACGCACCGCTCGTCCCCCCAGAACAGGTGCACGCCCTGCCACGGGATGCGCGACCGGAACGGCTCCTCGCCCAGCAGCCGATACGCCTCCACCGGCCCGCTCCCCCCCGTCAGCGTGACGGCAAACCGGCCGCGTGCCTCCACCGCCGCCATCGCCTGCGCCGCGAAGCTTTCCGCGACGGCGAGGGAGGCCGCGTGCGCGTCGGGGTGGATAGAAAGCCGCGCACCCGCTCGTTCTGCCCTGTGATCCGTGGACACGGCCGATCCCCGCGCGTTACGTTTCCGAGTCTGAGCGCCCCCCGGACAGTCCGGGACGCGCTGGATGCGATGCGAGCGAATCCGGAGGACCGCCCGTGCTCTTCAAGCGAAACAAGCTCAACATTCCGCCGCCGCGGCCGCCGGACCTGCCGTTCGACGACGACGCCCGCGACGCGCTCGGCGGCGCCACGGCGCAAGCCCAGCGCGGCCACGCGTCCGCCATCCACGCCGAGCACCTGCTGCTGGCGCTGCTGGAGAACGCGGCGGGGTTGCCGGCGCGTGCCCTGGCGCGGCTGGGCTTTCCCCCCGCCGAGATCGTGCAGCGCGTGGAGCGCGCCGCGCCGACGCGTCCGTGGGGTCTGCACACCCCCGTGCTCCCCTACGCCGACGACACCAAGGGGAGCATCGAGTTCGCCATGCGCGAGGCCCGGATCGCCGGCCTGCGCGTGGTGGGCGCGGGGGAGCTGCTGCTGGGCGTGCTGCAATCGCCGCAGGGCCTGCCCCGCCGCGTGCTCGCGCACCTGGAGATCACCCCCGAGGCCTTGCGCGCCGCCATCCGCGAGGAGTTGCGGGCGGGGCTGGGCGGCGGTGGAGCAGGAAGCAGCGGAGGCACCGAGCCCGCGTAGCGCACCGGGCCGGGAGAATCGGCCGCCATCCCGCCGGGCAGAGCGAATGAATTCGCCGCAACAAACACACGAAGTCCGCCTGCGCGGACTGCCGCCCTCCGCCTGCCCCCGCGAACTCCGCGAGAGGGCACCCCGGCCCAAAGGGCCGCGGTTTCCGTAACGCAGTTGAAGCCCTGTTCGGCGAGCGTCAGCGAGCCGAGACAGGGCTTACCGCTTTCCCAGCGGCGGCTTTAGCCGCTCCGGACGGATCTCCGCCTGCATCCCCGCTGGATCTCCGCCCTGCCGGCCGACGCTCCGCCGCATCCGCCGGCTCTCCGCCCGCGAAACGCAGTTGAAGCCCCACAGCAGTATCGTGGGGCTTTCCGCAGTCGTTGCGGCGGCTTTAGCCGCTCAGGCGCGATGCCGGCGCTACATCGCTCAGTCTCCCGCCCACCCCGACTGCCCTTCTCCCCCTCTCCACGAGGAACGAGGGGGGAGGGGGCCGGGGGGTGGGGGCGCAGTCTGCCGGGGCGCGGGTTCCGACCTCAGCCCTCCCCCGTCACCATCGCCCCCAGCGTCCCCGGCACGGCCCAGCTCCGCCCCTCGCGCGCAAGCAGCTCGTCCGCGCCCGCGGGGCCCCAGCTCCCGGCGGGATACGATTCCGGCGTCCCCTCCGCCGCCCACGCGTCCAGGATGGGCGTGATGAGCGTCCACGCCGCCTCCACCTCGTCGCGCCGGGCAAAGAGCGTGGCATCGCCCAGCATCGCGTCCAGCAGCAGCCGCTGGTAGGCCTCCGGCGACTCCGCCCCGAACGCGCGGCAGTAGTCGAAGTCCATGCTCACCGCCCGCAGCGGCCCGCGCAGCCCCGGCACCTTGGCCTCGAAAAAGAGTGAGATCCCCTCGTCCGGCTGGATGTGCAGCACCAGCGCGTTGGGCGCCGGCACGTCCGCCTGCACCAGGTCGCGCACGGGGTGCGGGGCGGGACGGAACCGGATCACCACCTCGCTGGCCTTGGCCGGCAGCTTCTTGCCCGTGCGCAGGTAGA
>DATING010000172.1:0-3028 GCA_035474555.1 Longimicrobium sp.
CGCCCGAGCCGAGGATGCGCTGCATCTGGACGGCGTACTCGTATTCGAGCGAGTCCCGCTCATCGTCCTCGCTCGCGGGACCGCCTCCCGCGCCGGGGCGGCTCGCCTCCACCAGGCCCGCCGTCATCGGCCCGCGAGGGAGAGGGCGACCGCGCGCGCGCCGAACTCCGCGCGTGCCGAGGCGGCCGGGCGGGAGGCCAGCTCTCGAACCAGGTCCGGCACGGGGGCGCCGAGATGGAGGCTGTCCCACTCGCGCACCAGCTTCTCGCAGACCGCGCGAACGATCCACGCGGAATCGTCCACGCTCTCACGCTCGAGTGCCGCCGTGCTGATCGCACCCTGCTTGACGAGGTGGCGGATCTCCGGGGGAATGCTGACGTTCATGCGCGATGCGGAAGGCACGGCTCCTTGGGCTTGCTGGCTGGGGATGCGCTGGCACGTTCGCAGTGCCTCTCACCAGCCAGATACCGTGACCTTCCGGGAACGGTTCTTGGGATTCCGGGGCGGCGGGAGTGTCGGGAACTGTGGGTGAGGAGGATCAGTGAAGTTTGCGATTCCTGGTGCTGCGCGCCGGCCGTGATTATCCAAAATTGTGCGGTTACGTGTGTGCCGTACGGCAGTATCAGGCACGGCGAACGACGATCTCAGGCGCGGCGAATCACGTTGTGGCGTAAATACTTCGGCCCCCCGAACCGATGTTCGGGGGGCCGCTCACCGGTTTGTCCGGCCTTCAAACCTTTTACGCTAAAGTGGTGTCACACAGGAGGCCCTAAAAACGTTTGGCTCATATGGTAGCTCACGAATGACCTGAGCCGCCGTCCGCGAAAACCGTTTGCCGTGGGTCGAGGTATCAGGGTTGGGGACGTCCCGGGCACGATGCGCACCCAGGACCACACAGATCGGGCCATCGCCAGGACGAAATTCACACCCCACTCACCCTTCAACCCGCCGCGGGCACGCGGGACCGCATGATCCCCGAACCGCCGCCGCCGGTCCGTCCCCGTTCTTTTCCACTCCCGAAGAGCACCCCGGCCGTGAGGCCGGTCCGCAAAACCAGGGGTCTCGCCGAGACAGCCCGGTTGCCGAAGAGTGGGAGGCCGGCCCGCACATGGGCCGGCTGCACCCTCCGAATCCGAGGAGCGTAGTCCCGTGGCCACAAGACCGATGCGTGCCTCGGCGCGTGACGGCGGCCCCATGCAGGCCGCCGCGTCACACGCCAGCCCCCACGCGGCCGAGCCGAATCAGGCACCGCCGCGCGCCAAGCTCCCGCCCCCTCCGAAGCTCGCTCCACTCCCGGAGAGCGACGAGGAGCTGTTCAAGCTGTATGCTGAAACCGACTCCGATCGTGCCCTGCGCGAGGTCGTGAACCGCTATCAGCCCAAGATCATGCGGTACTTCCTTCGCAACCCCGCCACCCGGTCCCGGGCGGAGGACCTGACGCAGGAGGTGTTCATCCGGATCATCCGGAACCGGGCGTCCTTCGACACCGCGAGGAAGTTCTCCACGTGGAGCAAGACCATCGCGCAGCGGATCGCGATCAACGCCGCCCGCGGAGACCAGCGGAGCCGCGTCACGAGCTTCACCGACATGGGTGTCGATCCCGAGGCCGAGCCCTCGTGGAGCCTGGATCCCGCCGACACGGACCCGCTCCCGGATCGCGCCGCGGAGCAGAGCGAGCTCCGGGGTATTCTGAGCGATGCGCTGGAGCAGGTGGAAGAGCGGTACCGGCAGCCCGCGGTACTGCACTTCATCGAGGGGCTCACGCACACCGAAGCGGCGAGTCGCCTCGGCATTCCGGTAGGGACGGCAAAGAGCCGCACCCACCACGCGATCGAGGACCTGCGCGCCCTCCTCGGCGCACGGTTTCCCGACCTGATCGCGGCGTAGACGGCGCAGGCCAGCGGGAACGGGGGCGGGGGCAACCCCGGAGAGAAAAGTGGTTGGCGACACCACGGTATGACCGGACACCGCCGAGGTTGCGCGGCGAGGACGAACTCCTCGCCGCGCTTTGGCGTTCACCGAACGAGAGGGGGACGGATGATCGAGCCGAGATTCGGACGTATGCTCCTTGCCGCAGTGCTGATCCCGCTCTGCGTGTCTTGCGATGGGAGCCCCACCCGCGGGGGGCAGCCGGTGCGCCACCCGGAAATCACCGGCGCCACGCTGGTGGCAGGCGGCGAAGGCTTGGTCACGGGCAGCAACCTCGACCTGCTCACGCCAGGCATCGCCGTGGATGGTCAGGCCGTCGTCACCACTTCCCGCACGGCCAGCGAGATCCGGTTCGGCATGCCGGCCCCGTGGGCCTGTGAGGTCGATGGCAGACCTCTTCAGATCACCTCCGGAACGACGTCGTATGCGGGACGGCTTACGGTCCCGTCCGTCGTGCGCATGGAGCCGGGGGAGTCGCACGTGATCGCCGGCAGCGACCTGGCGTCTGCGTGCCTGCAGTTCCCCGCGGGCGACCAGAGCTTCGTCATCACTGCGCTCAATCCGTCCATCATCGAAGCGCCCCGCGTGGAGCCGCTGTTCACGCTGCATACGTGGACCGGCGGCGGCGCCGCATCAGGCGTCGTCTCGCCCCGGCCCGTGGCCGCGCCCGACGCGGCCCCCGCCGGGCTGCAGGCGCCGCGGTTCGGCGTCACCCTCGGGAGCGACGCCTATCAGACCGACCCGGTCGAGTTCGATCCGCGATACGCGACGGCATCCGTGGGCGACACGGTCTCCTGGGTGGACTTCCGGAGTCCGCAGTGGTACAACAACGGCAACATCTGCGATGAGCCGCGCGCGCGGGTCCCCACGTTCGGCGCCGTGGTGGCCGCCCAGTCCGCCTCCGGCCGCACGGTCATCGCCTACGATACCCGGACCGCGTACCGCGAGCTCTGGAGCAGCGAGGCGAGCCGCTCGCGCCTGGTCCGGCTGGCGGAGATCGTAGAGCGCTGGACGCTCCCGGCCGTTCGTGAGGTCTTCGATCCGGCGTTCGAGCCGGTGCGGGGCGCCGACGGCCGCTGGTGGCACATCTTCAGGACCG
>DATING010000173.1:0-8653 GCA_035474555.1 Longimicrobium sp.
GCGAGCTGGAGGGGTTCATCGCCGAGCTGGGCAGCGACTTCGCCTTCGTGGGCCGGCAGAAGCGGATGACGGTGGACGGCGTCGACTACCGGCTGGACCTGCTGTTCTTTCACCGCAGGCTGCGGCGGCTGATCGCCGTGGACCTGAAGCTGGGACGCTTCCAGGCATCCGACAAAGGGCAGATGGAGCTGTATCTCCGGTGGCTGGAGAAATACGAGGTGCGCGCGGGCGAGGATCCGCCGTTGGGCCTCATCCTGTGCGCAGGCAAGTCCCAGGAGCACGTCGAGCTGCTGCAGCTGGAGCAGAGCGGCATCCGTGTCGCCGAATACGTGACGGAGCTCCCGCCGCGTGAGCTGCTCGAGCAAAAGCTGCATGCCGCCATCAGCGTGGCTCGCCGGCGGATGGAGAATCGGCCCGAGGACCTGGAACTGAACGGCAGCGAGGCAGAAGCGGCGTGAATCGCTGATCCGGAGTCCTCACAATTGTCCAGCCGTTGGATGGACGATTCACATCGGCTCTCTCCCAGAAAGACTGTCCAGCCACCGGCTGGACAGTTCACACCGGCAGTCTCCCATAAACATTGTCCAGCCATCGGCTGGACAATTCGGCCGGGGGCAATCGTGGATTCTGAACGGGGCGGCGACTCGGAATACGAACGGGGGGCCGCCACCGGACCACCCGATCGCGTCTTTTTGGCACCGGCCCGCGGCGATCCTCCGCCAAACCGCACGCTCCCTGCTGCAGGTTCGGCTGCCGTGCGCGCGCAGGCTCCCGCAAACGGACGCGGGTAAAGCTGCATGCCGCCATCAGCGTGGCTCGCCGGCGGATGGAGAATCGGCCCGAGGCCCTGGAACTGAACGGCAGCGAGGTAGAAGCAGTGTGAATCGGTATCCTGAGAGTCCTCACAATTGTCCAGCCGCTGGCTGGACAATTCGGCCGGGCGGAATCGCGGATTCCTGAAGGGCGGCGACAACTCGGCAACGCGCAAGTGGAGGCCGCCACCGAACCACACGATCGCGTCTTTGGGGCGCCCTGCCCGCGGCGATCCTTCGCCGGACACGCGCAGCTCGCCATCGACCGAAACGGCAAAAGGCGCACGGTCTCCCATGCGCCCACGATACTGCCGTTGCCTGCTATTCCCTATTCCCTGTTCCCTATTCCCTGTTCCCTGCTGTTACTCGCTGTTCCCCCGCCCCTCGCCGTGCGACCCTGCGTCCTCGCCCAGGATCTCGACGAGCACCGCGGTGATGTTGTCCTTGCCGCCGCGCTCGTTGGCCTGGCGGATGAGCTCCGCCACGCGGTCACCCAGGCGGATGTCCAGGGGCAGCACCTTGGCGATCATGCGGTCCGTGATCATCCCCGTGAGCCCGTCGGAGCAGAGCAGCAGCAGGTCGCCGGGCAGCAGGTGGCCGGAAAGCATGTCCGGGTCGTCCGCCGGCTCCGCGCCCAGCGCGCGGGACAGGATGTGCGACAGACGGTGCCGCCGCGCGCCGGACGGCGTCAGCCGCCCCTCGTCCACCTCGCGCTGCACCCACGTGTGGTCCGTGGTGACCTGCGCCAGCCGCCCGCCCCGCATGAGGTACGCGCGGCTGTCGCCGATGTGGCCCATCCGGTAGGTGCCGTCGGTGCACAGCACGCACGCCGTGACCGTCGTGCCCATCCCCAGCGTGGTGGGGTTCTGCGCCACGTGGTCGGCGATGGCCTGGTCCGCCGTGCGGAACGCGTGCACCATGATCTGCGCCAGCGCGTCCGCATCCAGCCCGCGGTCCACGCCCTCCTGCAGCGCGCCGCCCACCGTCTGCGCGGCGATGGCGCTGGCGATCTCGCCCGCCGCGTGGCCGCCCATGCCGTCCGCGACCAGGAACACGCCGCGCTCGGAATCCACCAGAAACGAGTCCTCGTTGCCCTTGCGCACCCGCCCCACGTGGGTGGCGCCCACGGCCTGCCAGCGCAGCTTCACGGCGCCTGCGCCAGCGCGAGCAGCGCCGCCACGGGGGACGGGCCGTCCAGCAGCACCGTGCCCGTGGTCCGCGCGTAGTTGGTGTACACGATCATCCCGATGATCAGGGCCAGCAGGAGGACCAGCACCACCAGCCACAGGGGGAAGCGCGCGCCGGACCGCTCCTCGCGCAGCGTCCGGGGCGCCTCGGGGGGCACGTAGCCGGCCCGGGCGGAATCCACGTCGGCGCCCTCGGCCTCGCGGAACTGCAGCTGCACCCCGCCCACACGCAGGGTGGCGCCGTAGGGAAGCGGCGTGGGGACGTTGGGGGCGAGCTTCACGCCCTCCACCGCCGTGCCGTTGATGGACTGCAGGTCCGTGATGCGCCAGGCGCCCATGTCGTACTCCAGCCGGGCGTGCTGGGCGCTCACGGAGTCGTCGTCCACC
Organism: Longimicrobium sp.; assembly: GCA_035474555.1. Taxonomy (GTDB): domain Bacteria; phylum Gemmatimonadota; class Gemmatimonadetes; order Longimicrobiales; family Longimicrobiaceae; genus Longimicrobium. The sequence continues at coordinate 2,387 of DATING010000173.1, forward strand.
ACCACGTCGCACGCGGCCGCGCGGCCCACGGTCACGATGGGCTTGGGCACGGGCAGCTCTTCGCCATAGCGGGGGCCGGCCATCAGGGCCAGGCTGGCGAGGTGCCCCGGGCGCCCGGACGGTGCGAGGCTGCTCATGCGCGGGTCTCCTTTGGGGAACGGGTTGCGGCAAAACGGGTTGCGCGGGCGCGGAACGTAAGGCGCCGGGCGGCGTCTCTGCAAGTCGCAGGCGCGCGCGAACGCTTGACCCGGGGACGTGCGGGGTGTACCATTTGGCCGCCGGACAATCGTTCCCCTCCGTCCGTTCCCGTGATTCTTCGCTTCATCCTCGTTCTGCTGACGTTCCTGGCCGTCCCCGCGTTTTCCCAAGGGGCGGATTCGGTGGCGCTGGACGGCCCCTGGCGCTTTCGCGCGGGGGACGCCGCCGCATGGGCCTCGCCCGCGCTGGACGACTCCGCCTGGCGCACGCTGGCCGTGCCCGGCGAGTGGGAGGCGGGGATCGGGGAGTACGACGGCTTCGGCTGGTACCGGCGCGAGGTGCGCCTGCCGGCCGGGATGCGCACGGAGCCCGTGGGCCTGCGCTTCGGCACGGTGGGCGACGCGTACGAGGTGTACTGGAACGGGGTCAGGCTGGGCACCCGCGGGCGCATGCCGCCGGACTTCGTGGAGGCCGTGGCCCCGCACCTGTTCTTCGTCCCCGACTCGGTGCTGGCCCGGGCGGAGGACGGCCGGCACCTGGTGGCCGTGCGCGTTTACAACGACTACGCGTACGGCGGGCTCATGACGCCGGTGGTGGTGGGCCGCTTCGAGACGCTGGCCGCGCGCCGGTCCCCCCGCGCGGTGGTGATCGGCGGGCTGGTCTCGTTCTTCCTGGCCATCGGCATCTACCACCTGGCGTTCTGGCTGCGGCGCCCGGCCAGCCGCGAGAACCTGTGGTTCGCGCTGGTGTGCGGCTGCGTGTGCGTGTACGGCGCCACCTTCGCCGACGCCGTGAACGCGCTGGTGCTGCCCGTCATCAACCCTTACCGGCTGGGGCTGCTGGCGCTGCTGGCGGGCGCGCCGGCCTACGTGGCGCTGGTGAACAGCCTGTTCGGCCTGCGCGGAGGGCGGCGCACGCGGCTGGTGAACCTGCTGTTCGCCGGCCTCTTCGCCATGGCGGCGGTGCTGCCGCTGGGGCTGCTGGCCCAGTTCAACGAGTGGATCGACGCGGGGATGGGGCTGGGGCTGCTGTTCGTGGTCGCGCGGGCCTGGCGCGCGGCCCGGCACGCGGAGCCCGCCACGCCGCACGCCCGCACCCTGCTGGCGGGGACGGCGGCCTTCTCCGCCACCTTCGCGTACGACCTGGCGAGCGAGTACTGGGCCTTCATCCCCGTGGCGCAGGTGCTGCCCGGGGTGCCGTCGCTGTTCTGGATCGGCTTCCTGGTCTTCGTGGTGACGGTGGGCATCTCCACGGCGGGGCAGTGGGCACTGACGGAATTGACGGCGCTCGTGGATCCCCTCACGGAATTGTCGCGGCGCCACGTGTTGGAGGATGCGCTGCGGCGCGAGGCGGGGCGGCTGCGGCGCACGGGCGGGTCGCTGGCGCTGGTGATGATTGACCTGGACCACTTCAAGCGCATCAACGACACCTACGGCCACCGCGTGGGCGACCAGGTGCTGGCGCGGGTGGGGCGGCTGCTGCGCTCCAGCGCCCGCAACCTGGACCTGCCGGCGCGCTTTGGCGGCGAGGAGTTCGCCGTGCTCCTGTTCGACACCGACATGCCCGGCGCGCTGAGCTTCTGCGAGCGCTTTCGCGAGAACCTGGGCGGGCTGCAGGTGCCCGTGGCCGGCTGCGCGGCCGTGCAGGTGACGGCCAGCATGGGCGTGTCCGTCGGCTCGGACCTGGTGGACCCGGACGCGCTGGTGGAGGCCGCGGACCGCGCGCTGTACCGCGCCAAGAGCGACGGCCGCGACCGGCTGGTGTCGGTGCTGGTGGAAGGGCCGGACCGGGTGATGGAGTACATGCAGCGGTAGATATCCCGCGCCGGGCGTGTCCGCACGTCCGCGCGTCCGCGCGAACGGCTGGGCTCGCGTCCGGGTGGAGATCCGCCGCTGCGCAACGGGAGCCCTCTCCCCCGCCCTCCTTTTGCTCGTTCCTCGCAACGTCGGCCGACCCCTCCCCCAACTTCGGGGGAGGGGTTTTTCGCGTGGGCCGGGGTTGGTGCCGTGACGCCGGGTGACGAGGCGGGCGGAGAGGATCGGCACGGCGGATTGCGCGGGATCGCGGGCTTCGCGGCCGGCACGTCTCCCCCTCTCCCGTACTCGCGCGGAACCGGATGGCGCCGGAAGGATGCAGTACGGGAAAGGGGGCCGGGGGGTGAGGGTCCCCGGCGGAACGCGGCGACCGGTCGTCTCCCCTGGATGCCTTTCGGCGGCGCGGGAGCCGGACGGACAGCGGATCATCCGCATCCACCCTCACGCCATAACGCGCGCCATCAGCACAGTATCGGCAAATTCTCCCGGCGGCATCGGTTTGCTTCCACCGGCCGACTTCTGCGGTTTTTATAGCACCATTTTGCCCTAAAACAGTGCAAATGCTAAACGAACCCTGATCAGGCTGACGGCAATATACGCCGATCTCGCGGAGAGCTTCTTTCCAACTCGTTGCGCCGCAATTCGTTTTACGCCCCTCTTGCGCCGTCGCAACGACGGGTGCTAGGCTCATCCTACACACATCCAGCCCTGGCGCGCGCACCCTCGACCGCGCACGCCACACTACTCCACCTGCAGGAGGACGCATGGGCAAGTTCCGCATCCTGACCGCGGCCCTGATCGCCGCGGTCGCACTCACGGCCTGCTCCGACGAGCCGACCGCACCCGCAGCACCCTCGCCGGAAGCGCCGTCCACCGCCCAGCTCGACGTGATCTTCGCCGAGGCGGGGAGCGAGTTCGGCGTGCCGGCGTCGCTGCTCAAGTCCATCGGGTACGTGGAGACCCGGTGGGAGATGGTCCGCGGCGAGTCGGAGTTCCCGGGGCAGAAGGCCGCGTTCGGCATCATGGCCCTGCGCGGCGAGCGGCTCACGCAGGGCGCCCAGCTGGCCCGCGTGACGGAAAAGGCCGCGCAGACGGAGGCCCGCGCCAACATCCGCGCCGCGGCCGCCCTGCTGGACCTGTGGGCCGACGAGGCCGGCATCGCGCGCACGGACCTGGCCGCGTGGGGCCCGGTGGTGGCCCGCTACAGCGGCATCGCGCAGGTGGAGGGACAGGCGAGCTACGTGCACAACGACGTGTACGCCACGCTGAACAAGGGCATCGTCGCCAGCACGCAGACCGGGGGCATCCACGCCTCCATCATGCCCGTGCAGGTGCGCGCCGACTTCCAGCTGCCCACGAGCGGCCCCGACCTGGCCGTGGCGCCGGACTACCCGGTGGCCGGCACCATCTGGCGCCCCTCGCCCAACTACAACGCCCGTCCCGCGGGCTCCGGGGGCGGCGTGCAGATGGTCATCATCCACACCTGCGAAGGCAGCTACAGCAGCTGCTGGAGCTGGCTGACCAACACCGCGTCGCAGGCCAGCGCGCACTACGTGGTGAACGAGAGCGGCAGCGAGATCAGCCAGCTGGTGCGTGAGAGCGGCCGTGCCTGGCACATTGGCGCCACGTACGACTGCTCGCTCAACAGCGGCGTGCTGTGCGGGCTCAGCGGCACCAGCAGCAACAACTTCACGGTGGGCATCGAGCACGGCGGCTTCGCCTCGCAGTCCAGCTTCCCCGTGGGGCAGATCGAGGCGTCGGCCAAGCTGTCCTGCGACATCAGCAAGGCGTACGGCATTCCCCGCGACCGCTACCACTACGTCGCCCACGGCCAGCTGCAGCCGTACAACCGCACCGACCCGGGCCCGAACTGGCCCTGGACGGACTACATGAACCGCATCAACTCGAACTGCGGCAGCACCCCGGTGGCGGCGATCGTGGTGGACAACAACAACGCCAACAACAACGCCGCCAACGCCAGCTTCTCGTCGTCCGCCACCTGGCAGGTGAGCACGGGTACGGGGGGCTACTACGGCAGCAACTACGCGTTCGCGTCCACGCAGCCCGTGAGCGACGGCGCCACCTTCTCGTTCTACCTGCCGGCGGCGGGTGCCCGCACCATCGACGTGTGGTACACGTCGGGCACCAACCGCTCGGCCACGGCGCCGTTCATCGCCTACAACGCCGCCGGGACCGAGGTGGGCCGTGTGAGCGTGAACCAGCAGTCGGGCGGCGGCGCCTGGCGCGCCATCGGCACGTTCAACTTCAGCGCCGGCTGGAACCGGGTGGTGCTGTCGCGCTGGACCACCGAGGGCTACGTGGTGATCGCCGACGCCGTCCGGGCGCGGTAAGGAACTGCGGGTTACAGGGGACAGGTTACAGGTGACAGGAAACGGCCTGTAACCTTCCCTCGATGATGGTCTCCCCCTCTCCCGGCGCAGTTTGCCGGGGGAGGGGGCCGGGGGTGGGGGAGCTTCCCTTCCCCGACGACGTTCCGAAGACGATGTCCACCCGGGAAGTACGCGAGCCGATGACGCCTCGAATTCTCCTCCTTTCCGTCTTCGCCGCCGCGACGCTCGCGCTGGCCGGCTGCGAGCGCGCCTCCGCGGCCTCCGGCGGCACGGCGAACGCCATTCCGGGCGGCGAGCTGCGCGGGCTGCGGGGGCGCATCGTCTTCGTCTCGGAGCGCGACGGGCAGGCGGAGGTGTACTCCGTCCGCCCCGACGGCCGCGCCCTGCTCCGGCTGACGAACGCGCCGTCGCACGACTACCCCGCCGCGGCCTCGCCCGACGGGGCCACGCTGCTCGCCGTCTCCGCCGTGGGCGAGGGACAGACGCAGCGCGAGCGGATGATGCTCATCCCCCTGCGCAGCCGCGGCGCGGGGCGGGCCGTGGGGCCCGTCGCCGGGCGCGTGCGGTCGCCGTCGTGGTCGCCGGACGGGCGCTGGCTGGCGTTCGAGTCCGACAGCGCCAGCTTTCGCGACGTCTACCGCGTGCAGGCGGACGGCACGGGGCTGCTGCGCCTGACGAGCAACCGCGAGGGCAACTTCGAGCCGACGGTCTCGCCGGACGGGCAGTCCATCGCCTTTGTGTCCAGCCGCGACGGCGACCCGGAGATCTACGTGATGCGGGCGGACGGAAGCGACGTGCGCCGGCTGACCGCCTTTCATCGCGAAGACTGGTCGCCGTCGTGGTCGCCGGACGGGCGCTCCATCGCCTTCATGAGCAATCGCGAGGGCGTGGACCGCGTGTACTTGGTGGCGGCGGATGGAACGGGGCTGCGCGCGCTGGGCGTGGCCGCGGGAGACACGGCACTCGCGGAGGCGGAGCCCGCCTGGTCGCCCGACGGCCGGCGGATCGCCCTCACCGTGCGCAAGCGCGGCGGCGGCGCCCACATTGCCGTGGTGGACGCCGCGGGCGGCACGGCGACGACCGTCAGCGCGGACGGCGAGGCGGCGTCGCTGCCCGCCTGGTCGCCGGACGGCCGGCACCTGGTGTACACGGCCGAGCGCGACGGCAACGCGGACCTGCGCATCGCGCGGGCGGACGGATCCGGCGCCGCCACGCTGGTGGACTCGCCCGGGCAGGACTGGCTCCCCCGCTGGATGCCCTGACGCTCCACGACATCCCGCTCCCCCTCGAACCGCTCCGGACGCCCCGCGTCCGGAGCGGTTCGGCTTTCCGGGCGCATCCCCCCTTCGACGTCCATCCGAAGCCCCGCGGGGAGGACCGATTCCAGCCGCGAATCGGGCGGCTCGGACGACCTCCCCGCCACGGCCCCGTCACACCCGCGCCTCCTCCGTGCGCGGTGAAAAAGCAACGCACCATGCCGTTCGTGGCGGAGATGTGGCGCTCCAAAATGCATCTCTTTGCAGGACAGTGACTTACGAAAACTGGATTCCCGGATCCGGGAAAGTGTTCACCTGCTTCACTTTATCCGAAGGATCGCACCCATAGCGCCAGCCACCGAACTTGTTTACTCTGTCCACTGGTGGAGTGCTCACGCCGTCATTATCGTGCTTTTACAGCCGTGGCGTGTCCTACCTTTCCATGCGTGGAGAAAGTCGATGAGCCAGCCCCACACCCGGAGAATTCGCCGCCACTCACGTCCGTGGATCGCGCCGCCGGGGCTGTTGATGCAGGGAGAGCCGTTCGAGGGCTACCACGTCCTGGACGAGTCGCGTGACGAGCTGGGCCTGCTGCTGTGGCAGTCCCTGCGCGACGTGGAGGTGTGGGCGCAGACCGCGCCGGAGCAC
>DATING010000174.1:0-3163 GCA_035474555.1 Longimicrobium sp.
ACCAGGTCCCCCTTGTACTTGCGGATCTTCGCGGCGTCCGGGTCCCGGGGGTTCTCCGTCCACGCCGCCCACACCCGGTCCACCCTAAAGGCATCGAACTGCTCCCGCTCGGTCCGGAAGCCCGAGACGTGGTCCTTGTGCTCGTGCGTGGCCACCAGCAGGTGAAGGTGGTCTCCCGTCTCCGACCGGATGTCGGCGACCACGTCCTTCATCGTCACCTCGGTCATCTTCGCGCCCAGGGTGCCGCAGTCGATCAGGGCGTGCACGGGGCCGCGCTTTCCGCGGAACGACACCAGGAAGCAGTCGCCCAGGCCCTGGCGGTACATGCGGATGCGCACCCGGTAGGGGATCGTCTTGCTCATCGTACGCCTCACACGGTGCCGCGGTGAAGGAGCGCGAACGGCTCCCGGGAAGGTCCCGGTTCCGGCGTTCCGAAGTAGATGGCGCGTGCCCCCGTCCCGGCGAGCCGCGCCAGGAACGCGCGCTGCCGGGGACGCCGGGTGGTGCTCCCCACGGGCTTGCGGATGCAGTAGGCGATGCTCGGCCCCTTCAGGTCCACCACGAGGGTCGCCCCGCCATGGAAGGGCATCTGCCCCGCCGACGGGTCCTGCTCGTCCCGCGGAAGATTCGTCTCCTGCGTAAGCTGCACGATCAGCTGCAGCCGCGTGTCGCCGCCGGGGCCGGAGCGGGTGGCCAGGTGCGCCGAGTGCACCTCGAACCCCAGGCCGGGATCCAGCCCCAGGAAGGCGGCGTCCCCCTCGCCGCCCGCACCCGACTTGAAGTGCGCCTCGAGCATGGCGTGCAGCCGCGGCCGCGTGATGCGCTCCTGGGCAAAGATCTCCTCGCGGGTGTCCGCGTACAGCTGCCGGTGCGCGTCCTCGCGCATCTGCCGGAAGATGTCCAGCAGCGCGGGCGAGTGCTTGTGCTCGTCCTCCCCGGGGGTGCGCCAGCGCAGGTTCTCCACCGAGAGCGTCCGCAGGTCGCGCGGGTAGATCCCCCGGCGCCGGAACGCCTCCACGAAGGCCACCCGGTAGTTGCGGTCGTCTTCGGGCACCAGGTCCACGTCCGCCGTGATCACGGCGCGCAGGTACTCCCCGAACGTGAGGTCCACCGGCGGGCAGTAGTCCAGCGCCCGCACGCACATGTTCAGCACGTGGGCGGCCGCCTTGCCGGCCTCGTCGGCCAGCCGGTTCACCAGGTCGGGGTGCACGGCGCCCGCGGGCACGATGCCGCTGCCCCCCGTGTACAGCCGGAACAGGTCGGAGACGCGGGCGTTGTAGATGGACAGGAAGGCGGCGAAGACGGCCGCCACCAGGATGGCGCCCCGCGCGTGCGGCTCCTGCACGGAATGGTACTCCGCGGGGTCCACCGGATGCGGCACCCACGCTCCGCTCTCGGGATCGAAGCGGCCGATGGCATCGCGCAGGGCCCCGCGCGCGCCGGTGGTGCGGCCAAACTGGCTGGCCAGCTGCCCGAGCAGGTTTTCCTGGCTGTCCAGGTCGCCCTGCGTCCGCGCGATCTGGTGGCGGAGGATCTCGGGAAAGGTAAAGTGCTGAAAGAGCGCCACGATGTCGGCGAACGCCTCGTGAAAGGCGAGCATGTCCGGGTTGGTGGCCTCCCCCAGCCGCCGGTGCAGCCCGTCCAGCAGCGCGTGCGCCGTCTCGTGCGCCACGATGTCGTGCGACAGGCATGTGAACACCATTCCGCCCGGGACGTGGTCGGCCGGGTCGGTGCCCGACGCGGGAAAGTACCCGAAGAGGAGCGCCTTCTTGGCCGGGCTGTAGTACGCGTTGGCCTCGCGCAGGGCGTGCGGGTACACGCGCAGCCGCTGGACGAAGTGCGAGTCGTTCTTGGCATGCTTTCCCGGGGGCGGCGGCCCCGGTGACCAGAGCGCCTTGCGCCCCAGCGCCCGCTCGAAGTTGTGGATGGTCAGCCGGGCCACCGCATACACCATCTGCTGGTGGAACTGCGGCGTCCCCTCCGAGGGCGTAAGCCCGTCCTGCGCCAGCAGGTGCGGGTTGTCCAGGTCCACCGGCTCGTAGAAGCATCGTCCGGCCGGGTCCACGTCCACCACCTCCAGGTACTCGCCCACGGGGCCGGGGTCCAGCTTTTCCCACGGCACCCGGAACGTCACCTGGCTGATGGGCGCGGTGTCGAGCTGCAGCGCCAGGCTGGGGTCCAGCGCGTAGCCGCGCAGCTGCCGGTGCACCGGCGGCGAGATGGTGCCCTGGGCCGATCGTGGAGAGGTCATGGGCAGCAATCCGGGTGGGCAGGAAATGGCTCCGAAGGGTTTCGGCTCCTAACTCTGCTGCATCGGATGGGCGAGGGCCAGGAAATTCTCACCCGCATCCCCGGATGGATGCACTGCGCGGGTGACGCCCTTCCCCCGTAAACACACGGAATGTCCTGCGCGGGACCCCTTGTGTGTTTCACTATTTACGCCATCTTTCAGGCAAGAGAGGCTGCGCGCTCTCCTCCTTTTCTTCCCTTTGAATCGAGAGATGCTCCCATGGCCAAGCTGACGCTGGAACTCGACGCCCTGCAGGTTGAATCGTTCGGCACGTCCAACGCCGCCGCGGAGGTGCGCGGCACCGTGCACGGCCAGGCGGCCACCGGGACCAAGCCCTCCTGCATCTCCTGCTACGCCCCGACCGACCCCTGCATCTGTGATCCGATCAGGCTGAGCGATCTCTGCTGATCCCCGGCTCGCTTGCCGGCGGAGGCCGCGTCTCGCGAAACGAGACGCGGCCTCCGTATTTTCACCTGCTTCCGCCCGGCGTGTAGCGGGCGATGGGTTCACGGTGACGGCTGGTGCGCGACGTGCGCAACGCGTGTTCGCGGGGCAGGGAAGCGCGGCGCGCGAGGACGGACGCAGCCACGCGTGAACGGGGAATCACGACTTTCGGGGACCGAGATGACGATGGTGCGCTGATGGATGCGCTCTCCGCCGCCGCGTTCGGCGTGGTGCTGGCGGCCACGGCCGGGCTGCGCGCCTTTCTCCCGGTGTTCAGCGCCAGCCTGGCGGCGTGGATGACGGAGCTCCCGCTGCCCGGCAACCTGGCCTGGCTCGAACGGCCGCAGACGGTGCTGATCTTCGGCGTGGCGACGCTGCTGGAGATCCTGGGCGACAAGATCCCCGTGGTGGACCACGCGCTGGACAGCG
>DATING010000175.1:0-3741 GCA_035474555.1 Longimicrobium sp.
CGAAGGTGGCGCGTGCCAGCGTCAGGCGCACGGCGCGGCCCGTGGGTGCGTCCAGGATCTCCGCCGTCGCGGGCTGCGTCCCCAGCCGCTCCGCCACGGCGCGCACCTCCGCCGCCGCGCCGGGGAACGCGGCGTTGCAGGCGGCGTCGGCGCGGCAGTGGGCCATCAGCCCGTCCAGCGCGGCCTCCGTGTCCGTGGCGTAGTCCGCCGGCTGCCGGTACTGCGGCGGAACCAGCCCGTGCAGGATCATGCTGCGCACGGTGCGCGGATACATGCGCGCGTACACCAGCGCCGCGCGGGTGCCGTACGAGCCGCCCCACAGGTCCAGCGCCTCGTAGCCCAGGGCCGTGCGCACCGCCTCCATGTCGTGCGCCAGCTCGGGATAGCCGTAGCGCGACAGGTCCGCGATGGCCGACAGCGAGTCGCGGCACTGCGCGGCGCGCTCCGGCGGGATGAAGTGGTCCAGGTACGTCTGCAGGTTTTGCGGATCGCGGAACCGGCACCGGAGCGGCGACGAGCGCCCCGTGCCGCGCTGGTCCACGAACAGCAGGTCGCGCGTCTCGCGCACGGGCCCGAAAAGCTCACCGAAGCCGCCGGCGAAACCCGTGGCCGCCTGCCCCGGCCCCCCGCCAAAGAAGGTGACCGCCTCGCGCGCCGGCGCCGCCGTGCGCGCGGGGATCACCACCACGTGCAGCGAAAGCTGGCGGCCGCCCGGCTGGTCGCGGTTCTCCGGCACCCGCAGCGTGCCGCAGCGTGCATCCGCCGGGAGGCCGCGCTCTGTACACGGCTCCAGCGCGAGCGAGCGTCCCTGCCCCGCCGCGGGGAGGGCGAGCAGGGCCGCCAGGGGGGCGAGGCGGATGATTCGGGACGGGAGCATGCGCATCCTCCGGAGGGGAAGGGGAGCCGGCGCGGGCAGCCGGTGCACCATCAACATCACTTGGATGCGGACACGAAACAATTGGTTGAGTGCGGGCGGATCATGCGGGTGGATCATGCGGGTGGATCATTGGCCCGGCCCAGGACAGAGCGAATGAATTCGCCGCAACAACCACACGAAGTCCGCCTGCGCGGACTGTCCGTCGGGAGGAGGGTGCCACGCGGGTGGGCGGATGCTCTGCCGGGGGGACCGGCCCCTCCCGCAAACTGCGCGGGAGAGGGGGAGAGCCCAGCCCGTGCACGGAAGCGGGCTTTCTGCACCGGCGGAGGGCCCCTCCCCCCGGCCCCCTCCCCGCTCGTTCCTCGCGGAGTGGGGGAGAACTTCACCTTCCCCGATGCCCGCCCTGGTGCTGGGGCTGGGGTGTATACCCTCTCCCACGCAGTTTGTGGGAGAGGGTGGGTGAGGTTTACGAACCCGGGTGAGGGCCCGTATCCGCGCAACGGCCCGAAACTTGTTCGCGCCTCGTGGTTTGACGCGCGCGCCACATCCACGGACCCATGACCCAGCCCACGCTTCCGAACGCCCCCGACCCGGACGCCCGCGCGCCCGCCCATCCGCAGCCCCCGCTAGCTTCGGTGGAGTGGGACGCGGAGGGGCGCGTGGTGCGCTGGAGCCCGGAGGCTGAGGCGCTCTTCGGATGGCGCGCGGACGAGGTGCGCGGCAAGGCATCGCCCGAGTGGCCGTTCGTGCACCCGGATGACGTGCCGCAGGTGCGCCGCGTGTCGTCGGACCTGGTGGACGGGCGCGCGCGGCAGACGTTCTCCGCCAACCGCAACCTCACCCGCGACGGCCGCGTCCTGCACTGCGAGTGGTACAACACGGCGGTCATCGACTCGCGCGGCACCATGCTGGGCCAGCTGTCCCTGGTGCTGGACGTGAGCGAGCGCGTCCGCGCGGAGCAGCGCGCCGAGCACGCCGCCGGCCGCACCCGCCGCCTGCAGGCTATCACCGAGGCGCTGTCGGAGGCGCTGACCCCCGCGCAGGTGGCCCACGTGGTGATGGACCAGGGGATCGATGCCCTGGAGGCGGACGCGGGCGTGCTGGTGCTCGTCACGCCGGACGGCGGCCACCTGGAGGTGCTCGCCTCGCGCGGCTACGCGCCGGAGCGGGTGAACGCGTGGCAGCGCTTTCCCCTGGCGGCGGACGTGCCCATCGCCAAGGCGGCGCGCACGGGGGAGATGGAGATCGTCCGCTCGTTCGCGGAGCGCGCGGAACGCTACCCGCGCCTCGCGCAGGCCGCGGGAGACCACCCCATGAGCGTCTCCGTCCCCCTGGTGGTCGAAGGCGAGCGGGTGGGGGCCATGGGGCTCAGCTTTCTGCAGCCGCGCGACTTTGGGGACGACGACCGCGCGTTCATGATGGCCCTGGGCCGCCAGTGCGCCCAGGCCGTGCGCCGCGCGGGGCTGTACGAGGCGGAGCGCCGCGCCCGCGCCGCGGCGGAGCGGGCGGAGGCGGAGCTGTCGCAGGTGTTCGAGCGGGCGCCCGTGGCCATCTGCGTCACGCGCGGGCCGGACCACGTGTACGAGATGGCCAACCCCGTGTACCGCACGCAGATCGGCGGGCGCGACCCCGTGGGGCACCCCGTGCGGGAGCTGCTGCCGGAGCTGGAGGGGGAGGGGGTCATCGCCCTGCTGGACCAGGTGTACCGCACGGGCCAGGCGTTCCGGGCCGCCGAGCTGCGCGTGGCGTACGACCCCGCGGGTGACGGGCGGACGGAGGAGCGCTTCTTCAACCTCGTCTACCATCCGCTGGTGGACGACGACGGCGCCGTGCGCGGGCTGGTGAGCGTCAGCACGGAGATTACGGCGCAGGTGCGGGCGCGGCGGGCGCTGGAGGAGAGCGAACGCCAGTTCCGCACGCTGGCGGAATCCATCCCCCAGCTGGCGTGGATGGCGGACGAGACGGGCTCCATCTTCTGGTACAACCAGCGCTGGTACGACTACACGGGCACCACGCCGGCGCAGATGGAGGGGTGGGGATGGCGCACGCTCCATCACCCGGACCACCTGGCGCGGGTGGAGACGCGCTACCGCGCCGCCGTGCAGGCGGGCGAGTCGTGGGAAGACACCTTTCCCCTGCGCGGCGCGGACGGGGCGTACCGCCGTTTCCTGTCCCGCGCCCTCCCCGTGCGCGACGACGCGGGGCGCGTGGTGCGCTGGTTCGGCACCAACACGGACGTGGAGGAGACGCTGCGGGCGCAGGAGGCGCGCACGCTGGCCCTGGCCGAGGCGCAGGCCGCCCGGGCGCAGGCGGAGGAGGCGAACCGCGCCAAGTCGGTGTTCCTGGCCACCATGAGCCACGAGATCCGCACGCCCATCAACGCCGTCATCGGCTACGCGGACCTGCTCGACATGGGGATCCAGGGCCCGCTGAGCGACGGGCAGCGCGGCTACCTGGACCGCATGCGCGCCAGCAGCCAGCACCTGCTGGGGCTGGTGAACGACGTGCTGGACTTCGCCAAGATCGAGGCGGGGCAGATGGGGGTCACGCGCGCGCGGGTGGGGCTGCGCGACGCGGCGGCGGACGCGCTGGCCATGGTGCTGCCCCAGGGCGCGGCCCGCGGCATCGAGCTGGGCGAGGTGCCCTGCGACGCGGACGCGGCCTACGTGGGCGACCCGGACCGCGTGCGGCAGATCCTGCTGAACCTGCTGAGCAACGCGGTCAAGTTCACCCGCCCCGGCGGGCGCGTGACCGTGCGCTGCTGGGGCGACGCGGAGCCGCTCCCCGGCGTGCATCCCCCGCAGCCGGGGCCGTACGCCTGCATCGAGGTGGAAGACACGGGGATCGGCATCGCGCCGGAGCAC
>DATING010000176.1:0-1684 GCA_035474555.1 Longimicrobium sp.
GACGTTTCGTTCACCATCGGCACGCGCGAGCGATGGGGCGTGGTGGGCCGCAACGGCGTAGGCAAGACCACGCTGCTCAAGGCCATCACGGGCGAGGACGAGCTGACGGAGGGCGAGGCGTGGCTCCATCCCGGGCTGCGCTTTACCCTGCTGCGCCAGAACCGCGGCGAGCAGAGCGCGTCCACGGTGCACGAGGCGGCGCTGGAGCCGTTCGCGGACCTGATCGCCATGGAGGAGCGCATCCACCGCGAGCTGGAGAAGCTGGGCGAGCTCACGGACCCGGCCGAGGCGGGGCGCGTGCTCAAGTCGTACGACAAGCACGTGGAGGAATTCCGGCGCCGCGGCGGATACGAGATGCGCTCGCGGGCCGACGCCACGCTGGAGGGGCTGGGCTTTCCCCCGGACAGCTGGGAAAAGCCTATCCGCGCCCTGTCCGGCGGCGAGCTGGGCCGGCTGCGCCTCGTGCAGACGCTGCTGCACCAGCCGGACGTGCTGCTGCTGGACGAGCCCACCAACCACCTGGACCTGCGCTCCACGGAGTGGCTGGAGGAGTTCCTGCGCGGCTATCCCGGGACGGTGATGCTGGTCTCGCACGACCGCGTGTTCCTGGAGCGGCTGGCCGACCACATCCTGCACCTGGAGGAGGAGACGGCGTTCGCGTACACGGGCGGCTACGAGAGCTTCCTGGACCAGCGCGAGGCCCGGCGCGAGCTGCAGCGCAAGCAGTACGAGGCGCAGCAGGCCCACATCGCCCGCACGGAGGCGTTCATCCAGAAGTTCATCGCGGGCACGCGGACCAACCAGGCAAAGAGCCGCCGCACGCTGTTGAACCGCCTGGAACGCATCGACGCGGTGGGCGGGAACAAGAAGGCCATGGCGCTGCGGTTCGCATCCGGCGGGCGCAGCGGCGGCGTGGTGATGAAGGTGGATGCGGTGCAGTGCGCGTACGGGGACCGCATCCTGTTCGCCCCCTTCTCGGCGGAGGTGTCGCGGACGGAGCGGATCGCCATCGTGGGGCCCAACGGGTGCGGCAAGTCTACGCTGATGCGCGTGCTCGCCGGCGTGGGGCAGGCGACGCGCGGCTCGGTCACGATGGGGACGGGGGTGCGCACGGCGTACTACCGGCAGGACTTCACCCACCTGGACCCCAACCGCAAGGTGCGCGAGGAGGTGGCGGAGGCGGCGCCGTCGCTGACCTTTCCGGAGCTGCGCAGCCACCTGGGCCGCTTCCTGTTCAGCGGCGACGAGCAGGAGGCGCGCGTGGGCGACCTGTCCGGCGGTGAGCAGGCGCGCGTGGCGCTGGCCCGCATCACGCTGCAGAAGGCCAACCTGCTGCTGCTGGACGAGCCCACCAACCACCTGGACATCGAGAGCCGGGAGGTGCTGGAGGAGGCGCTGGAGGGATACGACGGCACGGTGATCCTCATCTCCCACGACCGCGCCATGCTCTCGGCGACGTCCACGCGGGTGTGGGCGTGGGAGGACGGGCGCTTCGTGGACTACCCCGGCAGCTTTGACGAGTGGATGGAGTGGAGCGCGCGCCGCAAGGCGGACGCCGCCGCCACGGCCACGCTCGCCCGCGCCGCCGAGCCGAAGGGCGGGCCGGGGTCCGCCGGGGCGAACGGGGCAGGGAAGGGCGCCGCGCTTTCCAAGAACGAGATCCGCCGGCGCGAGCGGGAGCTGG
>DATING010000177.1:0-2833 GCA_035474555.1 Longimicrobium sp.
ACGCTGAGATCGTGATGATGACGAAGCCCGGCCGCTCCCCGCAGCGGCCGGGCTTTTTGCGCGCGCGCCGGGTGTTGGTGACGCGGCCGGCGGCGGGGGCGTCAGGTTCCGGGGGCTCTAAACGTTTACGTGCGGAACCGCGTAAACCACTGGGTAGCAGATGGTTGCAGCAGATCCCCGACCGTAGGCGCGGCCGGAAACGTGCAGCGGGAGCGGAGTGAACCTGCAACGGACAATCCTGCGTACGGGGATGCGGCGGGACCGGGGAACGGCCCCTCGAGGCAGTGTGTATCGGAGCGTACCCCGATGCGGAGCGGGGGAAAACGGGGGAACAGGATTCTGCGATGAAGCTGGCTTTGTTCGATTTCGTGCTGCTGCTGGCAATGCTGTGCCTCGCCGGGCTGCTGGTGGACGGCGGGCTGTCGTTCTACCGCCGCATGCGCCGCCGGCGGGTGAGCCGCGGCGGCGCCGTGGGCGTGGTGGTGGACCGGCACGGGCACGTGCTGGGCACGTACCTGGACCCGTTCAGCCACCCCTGGCGCGCCGCCCGCATGCACGAGGCCGATTCCGTGTGGAGCCCCGCCGCGAGCTGGGGGGAGTCCGTGAACACGTGGGAGGGCTTCGGCGAAACGGAGGAGGAGGCTACCGCCTCCGCCAACCGCCTGCGGCGCCGCCAGCTGCAGCTGTTCGGGCTCCTGCAGCCCGAGGAGGACGAGGAGCCCGAGGACAACATGCTGACCCCGCCGTTCGCCTGACGGCGCGGCGGACCGATGTTCGAAAGCGCGCCCGGCCACACGGCCGGGCGCGCTTTTTCGTACTCCATCGCTTCCGATGATTCGGACGGCCCGAGCCGAGCGAATGAATTCGCCGCAACGAACACACGAAGTCCGCCTGCGCGGACTGTCCGTCGCGGGCGGGTGCCACGCCGGCACGAGCTCCGGGCGGCGACGACGTTCTCCCCCTCCTGCCCGCGAAGCGGGGGAGGGGGCCGGGGGGAGGGGGCTCTCCGCCCGTGCATGATGCTCCGCTCCCCGGCACGATCCATCTCACCTCCCCCAGGGGTTTTGGGGGAGGTCGCGAGGATTCGAGCGGGTGGGGGCGTCGGCTGGACCCCGGCCCGGTGCACGATCCGCAGTTCTCCCCCTCTCCCGGCGCAGTTTGCCGGGGGAGGGGGCCGGAGGTGGGGGACGCGTCAGAACTGGTTCGCGAAGCTCACCCACAGGCGCTCGTTGCAGCGGGCCATCCATCCCCGCTTCGCCCACTCCTCGCAGGTGATTTCCTTCGCTTTTTCCAGGTCCTTCAGGAACGTCTCCTGGACCTGCTCGCCGAACCCCCCGTCCAGCACGCCGATCACCCCCTCCTGGTTCAGCTCCTTGGAGCGGATGTCCATGTTGGCGGACCCCAGGATGCTCCACACCCGGTCCACCACCAGCATCTTGGTGTGCAGCATGGTGGGCTGGTACTCGTAGATGCGTACGCCCGCATCCAGCAGCGAGCGAAAGTACGCCTGCCCCGCCCACCGCACGATCTTGGCGTCCGTCAGCTTGCTGGGCAGCAGCAGCCGCACGTCCACCCCGTCCCGCGCGCGCTCCTCCAGCACCCGCAACGTGTTCACGTCCGGGACGAAGTAGGCGTTGGCCATGTAGATGGAATGGCGCGCGCACGCCAGCGAGATCAGGAAGAACACCCGCAGGGGATGCGACACGCTGGCCGGCGAGCTGATGACGTTCACGTGCCGCGACAGCTCCTCGCCGCCCGGCTGCTCGTCCGCCGGGTCGGGGGGATAGTACTCGTCGCCGATCAGGATCTCGCCCGTGGTGTTGGCCCACAGCTGCGTGAACGACGACTGCAGGTTGGTCGCCAGGCAGCCGCGCACCTCCACCATCACGTCGCGCCAGTGGTCCTCGTCCTGCGCGTGGCCCAGCCACTTGTCGCCGATGGCCGCGCCCCCCGTGAACGCCGTCTCGCCGTCAATGACGATGGCGCGGCGGTGGTTGCGCTTGTACACCGCCGTCAGCTTGCCAAAGCGCACGGGCCCGAAGAAGTGGATGACGCCGCCCGCCTCCTGCAGCGCCTTCATCTTTTCCATGGGCGCCTTGTGCGCGCCAAAGCCGTCCAGCAGCAGCCGCACCCGCACCCCCGCCTGCGCCCGCTCCGTGAGCGCGGCGATCATCTGGTCCGACGCGGTGCCGTCTTCCCAGATGTAGACCATGAAGTTGATGCTGTGCCTGGCCTTGCGGATGGCCTCCACGAAGGCGGGAAAGATCTCCTCGCCGTTGTTGAGCAGGCGGGCCGAGCCGCCGCGCATGAGGGGCGCGTTCACGGCGCCGGACACGGCCATCATGAACGCCTCGCTCCCCACCGGCGGCCGCGCCACCAGGGCAAACCGCTCCGGGTGGCCGACACGGAAGAAGAGGGTGAGGATGACGCTGCCGAGGGCGATGACGCCCAGGGCCGCCAGCACCAGCAGCCATGCCGGGTGGTGCGAGAAGAAGTCGCTCATGCGCGGAGTGGACGGGCAGCGTGTGGGAACCCATCCCCCGGAATGCAAACGCCCGGCCGAAGCGAAATCGGCCGGGCGTGGGTTCGTGCCGCGGGCGGCCTCAGGCCTGCGGCGGGTCCGTGCGGCGGGTGTAGAGCGATGCCGCGGGATCCGCCGGAAAGGGCGGCGCGGGGGGCGCGGGCGCGGCGGCCGCGGCGGCGTCCCCGCCCCGCTCCCGCACCACGACCGTCTCCACGATCTTGTCGTGGATCATCTGCCGGTTGCGGTCCCAGAACACCTGCGCGAAGCCCAGCAGGCCGGTCACCAGGCCGGCCGCGTATCCACCAAAGC
>DATING010000178.1:0-5144 GCA_035474555.1 Longimicrobium sp.
GGGAGCACGAGCGTGGGCGAGCGGATTCCTCGGTCGGCGCTGAAGATCCTGCACCCGCGGAGGTCCTGTAGGCGCCTTCCTCCCAATGACGGTTCCCTGGCGTGCGGGCGAGGTGCCGACGCGCGCTGCAACGATTCCGCGGTGACCCATGAGAAAACCGCGATGAACAGCGTCGCGGTCGCATGGAATCGTCTTAATCGAGGTGATGCGGATCGTGGAGGGGGGAGAACTGGGCGGAGGGCGATGCACCTGCCACGGGCGAGTAGATTCCTCACTCGTTCCTCGCTCGGAATGACAGCTCGCGAGGTGCATCGATCCGCGATTCGGGGCCTGCGCGGTCGATTGGCTACGCCGCCGGCAGCGTGAGCGTGAACGTGCTGCCCTCGCCGAGCGTGCTCTCCGCCGTCAGGTCGCCGTCCATCCCGCGCGCGAGGTCGCGGCTGATGGCCAGGCCCAGCCCCGTGCCCTCCGCCGTGCGCGTGAGGTCCGCGCGCACCTGCACGAACGGCTCGAAGATCCGGTCCAGCTGGTCCGCGGGAATGCCGATGCCCGTGTCGCGCACCACCACCTGCACCAAGTTGCCGGCATGGCCGCAGTCCAGCTCCACGCGGCCGCCGCGGTCCGTGAACTTGACCGCGTTGGACAGCAGGTTCACCAGGATCTGCCGCACCTTCTCCGCGTCCGCCCGCGCCACCAGCGCCGGCGGGCACGGCGCCACGGCGAGCGTCAGCGACTTGGCCTGCGCCTGCGGGGCCACCAGCGCCTCCGCGGCGGCGAGCGCGTGGCCCATGGGCACGTCGGCCACGTCGTAGTGCACGGAGCCCGTCTCCAGCCGGGCGTAGTTGAGCACCTCGTTGATGAGCCCCAGCAGGTGGCGCTGGCTCGTCTGCACGCGCTGCAGGTCCTCGCGCTGCTGGGGCGTAACCGGGCCGCGGATCCCCATCTCCATCAGCTCCGCGTACCCGCCGATGGCATTGAGCGGCGTGCGCAGCTCGTGGCTCATCACGGCCAGGAACTCGCTCTTGGCGCGGTTGGCGCGCTCCGCCTCCGCCCGGGCCGCGTGCTCCGCCTCGAAGAGCCGCGCGCGCTCCACCGCCAGCGCCGCCTGCTGCCCCAGGGCCAGGAGAAAGGCGCGCTCCTCCGGCGGAAACGTGCGCGGCTGCTCGAATGCGAAGGAGATGACGCCCACCGTCTCCCCCGCCGCCGCCAGCGGGACGAACACCGCGGCCCCCACGCCCAGCTGGTCCCACACCGGGGCGATGGGCGGAAAGCGCGCGTCCAGCCCCTCCGGCCCCTCCCGCGTCTCGATCCACACCGGCGACTGCGCGCGGAAGCACTCCGTGAGGGGGCTGCGAAAGTCCAGCGTCTGCCGCCGCACCCCGGCCGCCACGGGCTCCGCGAAGCCGACGGTCCGCAGCAGCACCAGCGCGTCGCCCTCCGGCGCGCGGCCGGCCAGCGCCCCCGTCCGCGCCCCCAGCGCCACCACCATGTCGGCCACGACCACCGTCGCCACGTCGTCCAGCGTGCGGGCGCCCGCCAGCGCGGCCGTCAGCGCCTGCAGCCGCTCCGCGCGGTCGCGGGCGCGCTCCGCCTCTGCCAGGGCGCCGCGCAGGCGCCGCTCGCTGTCCTGCAGCTCGCGGAGGGCGCGGGCCCGCTCGATGGACTCCCAGCAGCGCTGCGCCACCGTCCGCAGCAGGTCCACCTCGTCTGCCGTCCACTGCCGAGGCGTCCGCTGGTGCAGGGCCATCCCCGCCGCGAAGCGTCCCGCCTTGTGCAGCGGCATGGAGATCACCGCGCGGATCTGCGTCTGCGTGTACGCCACCCGGTCCTCCGGCGACACGCGCGGGTCCGTGAGCACGTCATCCACCACGTACGGCAGGTCCTCCCGGTTCAGCCGCAGCGCCTCCGGGCCGAACGAGGACATCGCGTAGCGGCCCACGATGCTCGCCGTGTCGCCCCGGGTGTAGTCGCCCAGGAGGACGAAGTGGTCCTCGTCCGCCTCTACCTCCGCGTAGGCGCATCGGTCCACGCCCAGGTGCATGCCCAGCATCCGCGCCGCGGTGGCGACCACCTGCTCCGGCTCGGTGATGGGCTGCAGCGCCTGGCCCAGCTCCTCCAGGAACGCCAGGCGCCGCGCCACCCGCCGCTCGTCGGAGACGTCGCGCACCTCCACGATGGTGCCCACCGGCCGCCCGTCTTCCAGGATGGGGCTCGCGGAAAAGGCGACGGAGTAGAAGTGGCCGTCCTTGTGGACGAAGACCTCCTCGCCCAGCTCGCGCATGTTCTGCGGGAACGCCTGGTCGATGGGGCACTCTTCCAGGGGATAGGGCGTGCCGTCGGGGCGGGTGTGGTGGATGTAGTCGTGCAGCGCCTTGCCCTGGAGCTCGTCCAGGCGAAAGCCGGTGAGCACCTCGGCCGCGCGGTTCATGTACGTGCAGCGCTGCGCCTCGTCCATGATGAACAGCGCCAGCGTCGCGTTCTCCGCCACCGTCTCCAGCTGCCGGCGGTAATGCTCCGAATCGCTCACGGACTCAGCTTCGCTCTGGTGGTGTCCCCGGTGGCCGCCGGCGCGGGCGGTGTCACGACCGCGCCGCATTGCAACAAATCCGCCGTGTGATCGACCCGGGCGCATCCCGCCGATCCGTCCACCCGATGCGGATGGAAATCCGGCCTGGGACGCGGTGTCCGCCCCTCGCCTGCACGTCATCAGACTGTCATTCCGAGGGAGACGCCCGCGGATCTCGCCGGGTGCAGGATCTCCAGCGCCGACCGAGGAAATCTACTCACCCACACTCGTGCTCCGTCCCTCCGCCGAGCTCTCTCCCATCCACGGCAGTAATCCATTGGATGGAGACGATTCCGTGCGACCGTGACGCTGTTCATCGCGGATTCTTGGATGGGCACGGACTCGGCGACCGCATCCTGGAAGCCTGATGTGCACGGATCACCCGATCGCGTCTTTTGTCACCCGATGCGGGACGGAATCCATCTCCCGGCCCAGTGCCCATCCGCCCGCCCGCCGTGCGATGGCCGGCGCCGCAAACGAACGCGATCAGTTGGATGATGTGCCGCATTCCGCTTCCGGCGTCGTCGTCGGATACCTCCGTTCCGAAAAATTCGGATACGGCAGCCCCCGCCTCATCATCTTCATCCGTTACGGGATGGACGGCGGATGCCGTGCCGAGGGTGAAGCGTCCGCGGCGCCGGGACGTGGATTCCGGGCCCGTTCAGCCTTTCCCGCACGGAATTTTCGCGGTATCTTCGTGCGTCGCCCCACGTTGAATGCCGCCGGGGCCAGCCACGTCTAGCCGAGCCATGTACGAGGATCTGTTCCGCACCGTTCAGGAAGCCACGGAGGACGCATACGACGTTCTCGGCGAGCTGGGGCACGACGAGGCGCGCATCGCGTACCTGGCACGCGACCTGGACACGGGCACCCTGGTCGTGCTCGCGCTGGCGTTCGACGGCGACGAGATCGAGGTGATCCCCCGGCTGGGGCCCGGCGTGCCCGTCATCGGCAGCCTGTGCCTGGGGTGCGGATCGCCCAAGGAAGGCTGGGGCGACCGCTGCGCGAAGTGCGACGCGCGGGGATACGGCGCGGCATCCATCGTCCCCGACGGCGGCGGCGAGGCCCTGCTGGGCAGCGTGCGCAGTGCCGCGGCGGGCACCTACGACGTGCTCGGCGCGCTGGAGCGGACGGGCGGCTCGCCCATCTATTTCGCCCGGGAGAACGGGAGCGGACGGCTGGTCGGGCTCGCGCTGCAGCAGGATCCCGGCGAGCGCGAGGGCTTCGCCCTGGTGCTGGCCTGGGAAGGCCCGCACACGGCCGGCGGCGCACAATCCGCGGCCGTCGTGGATTCCCCGCGCTACGTGGACGAGCCGGCGATCGCGTACGCCGAGCCGTGGCGCGGCGAGCCGGACCCGGACGAGATCACCGATCCCATGCTCGGCCGCCCCCGCGCGGACGTGGGGATGGGCGCGGCCGCCGCGCCGGCCCCCGCGTCGCGCCGGCGGCTGGGGCTGCTGACGGCGGGCGGGATCGGCGTGGTGGTGCTGGGCGGGCTGGCGCTCTTCGCCTTGCAGGGGACGGGCGCGGACCAGCGCCCCGCGCCGGAGCCCACGACCGTCGCCGCCGTTCCCCCCGCGCCCGCGCCGGACACCACGCCGGTGCTCCCCGCCGTGGTGCCCGACACCCCCGCGTCCCGGCCCGAGCCGCGGCCGGAGCCCCGCGAGCGCCGGGAGCGGACCGAGCCGGCGAAATCCAACCGCAGCGCGCGGGTCATCATCGACGGCCGGCTCCCCGCGGGATGGTCGTGGTCGGCCAACGGCGCATCGGGGAGCGGCGAGACGGTGGAGCTGCGGGCGCGCCGTCCCACCACCATTACCGTGGATGCGCCCGGATTTTGCACCGAGTCGCGGTCGTTCCAGCTCAGCCCCGGCGAGGAGTACCGCTGGGTGCTGGCCATGCGGGAACGGCCCCTGGTCGGCGAGTGCTGACGGGGCGACCGCCCTGCCTTACTCCCGACGAGGACCGCTCGTGAACCTGCCGCTCCGGATCGCGCCCCGCTGGTGGGCGCTGGCCCTGCTCGCACTCGCCCCCGCCGCCGCCGCCGCCTGCGCCCCGTCCACGGGACCGTCGCCGTTCGCGGCCCGCGCCGCCGCGGGGGACACCGTCTCCCTGGTGCAGTACTACGTCCGCCCCGACGGGCGCGAGCGCTTCGAGCAGTTCGTGCGCGAAAGCTACTGGCCCGCCGTGCAGCGCGTGGCGCAGACGGACCCGGCGCGGGTGCGGGGCTTCATGCAGACCCGCATCGTCTATCCCGTCCGCGCCAACCCGGACGGCACCTTTACCTACATCTTTCTCCTGGACCCCATGGTCTCGGGGGAAAATTACCGCATCCTGGAGCTGCTCCAGTCCGTGTACCCCCAGGACGAGGCGCAGCAGCGCTACGGGCAGTGGGCGGAGACGTGGGCGCGGCCGTTCACCTCGCAGGTGTTCGTCCAGTCCGGCCCCTCCGACGGCGCCGCGCGCCCCGCTGGCGGCGAGCAGTAACGCACGAGCCGCGAGATCCATCGCTCCAGAAATCACGACGTGCCGCGGACGCCAACTCAGGGCATCCGCGGCACGTTTGTCATTGTCCGGC
>DATING010000179.1:0-9630 GCA_035474555.1 Longimicrobium sp.
CGATACATGGCAGAGCTGCGCAAACTCGGTCCCTCCGGCGAAGAGACGGAAGGCGGGCTGAGCATCCTGGACATCTGGCACACCCTGCGGCGCAACCGCTGGCTGGTGGCCGGCATCACCGCGGGCGCCCTCGTGCTGGGCGTGCTGTTCACGTGGTGGCAGACGCCCGTGTACTCCAGCGGCAGCTCCATTCTCATCGAAGACAAGAAGCAGGGGATCAGCCTGATGGCCGAGCTGGCGCCGCTCACGGGCGGCGGCGGCGGACGGGGCATCGAGACGGACATGGTGGTGCTGGGGAGCCGCCTCATCGCCGAGGCCGTGGCGGACTCGCTGGCCCTGCACGTGGAGCTGGTCAAGCCCCGCGTGCCCCGCAGCGCGCTGCTGGACGTGGCCTTCGCGCCCCGGTCCAACGTGAAGCGCACCTACACGCTGGTGCGCCAGGGCGACGGCAGCTACCGGGCGGAGGTGCGGGGGCAGGGCGCCGTGACGGCCCGCGTGGGGCAGCCCGTGAAGCTGGGGCAGACGACGATCATCCTGAAGCCCGCCGTCAACAAGGAGGCGCCCGAGGAGATCGTGGTGCGGGTGGGCCGCTTTCGCGACGCGGTGACCGCGCTGCGCCGCACGATCGGCGTGGGGCGCAACAGCCGCGAGGTGATGGTGGTGAACGTGGGCTACCGGCACACGGACCCGCAGCTGGCGGCGGCCGTGCCCAACGCGACCGCCACCAACTTCATCCGCCACAAGTCCGGGACGGAGAGCGAAGAATCCCGCGAGATGGTGGACTTCCTGCGCACCCAGGTGGCGGGGTACGAGGAGCAGCTGCGCACGGCCGAATCGGAGCTGCGCAACTTCCGTGAGGTGGCGCGCGTGGTGGCGCCCAAGGACGAGGCCACGGAGCAGGTGAAGCAGCTGGCCCAGCGCACGGCGGACCGCGACTCCCGGCGCGCCCAGCGCGACGCGCTCGCGGGGCTGCTGCAGCGGGCGAGCACGGCGCCCTCGGAGGGGGGCCGCTCGCCGTACCGGCAGCTGGCGTCCTTCCCCGTGTTCCTGGCCAACCCGCTGGTGCAGGACCTGGTGGGGGCCATCACCAACCTGGAGAACCGGCGCACGGAGCTGCTGGTGCAGCGCACGGAGTCGCACCCCGAGGTGGTGGGCATCAACGAGCGGGTGGAGCAGCTGGAAGACCAGCTGTACCGCACGGCCCGCGGCTACCTGGAGAGCCTGAACACGGAGCTGGCCTCCATCGACGCGGAGCTCTCCCGCTTTGGCGCGCAGATGGAGACCATCCCGGCGCGGGAGCTGGAGTTCGCGCGGCGGCAGCGCGAGCAGGAGCTGCTGGCGGAGCTGTACACGCTGCTGCAGACGCGGCTCAAGGAGGCGGAGATCGCCGACGCGGTGGAGCCCACCAACATCCGCGTCCTGGACACGGCCCTGGTGCCCGACCGGCCGGTGTCGCCCGTGCCGCTGAAGAACATGGTGCTGGCGCTGGCGTTCGGGCTGCTGCTGGGGATGGGCGCCGCCATGGGGCTGGAGGCGCTGGATACCAAGGTGCGCACGGAGGACGATGCGGCGTCGCTCTCCGGCGGGGTGCCGGTGCTGGGGACCATCCCCCGCATCCGCGCGGTCAAGGTGGCCGCCGGCGCACGCGGCAACGGGACGGCGGCCCAGGCGGCCCTGGCCTCGCGCCTCGTCACGCAGCGCGACCCGCGCAACCCGGTGAGCGAGGCGTACCGCGCCCTGCGCACCAACCTCACCTTCGCGGGGGTGAACGGGGCGCCGCAGGTGCTGGTGGTCACCAGCGCCATGCCAGGCGACGGCAAGAGCACCAGCGCGGCCAACCTGGCGGTCACGCTGGCGCAGCAGGGCACCCCCACGCTCCTGGTGGACGCGGACCTGCGCAAGGGGCTGCTGCACCACATGATGGGCGCGGAAAAGGAGCCGGGGCTCACGCACGTGCTGCTGGGCCGCGCCACGCTGGAAGAGGCCATCCAGCAGCTGCCCATGGGCGAGGGGGCGGTGCCGCTTTCCTTCCTTCCCGCGGGCGTGTTTCCGCCCAACCCGGCGGAGCTGCTGGGCTCGTCGCGCATGCGCGACCTGCTGATCCAGCTGCGCGAGCGCTACGGGGTGATCGTGCTGGACGCGCCGCCGCTGATGCACGTGACGGACGCGGCGGTGCTGGGCAGCATGGCCGACAGCACGCTGCTGGTGGCCCGCGCGGGCGCCACGGAGAAGAACGCGCTGCGGCACGCGGCGGGGCGGCTGGAGCTGCTGCGGGCGCCGGTGGGGGGCGTGGTGCTCAACGACCTGGACCTGCACCGCGACGGCTACGGCTACTACGGCATGTCCGACGAAGCGCCTTCGTCCAACGGCCGCAACGGCAAGGGCCACTAACCCCGGCCCGCAGGCACCAGGAAGAAGCCCCGGCGCGACCGTTCGCGCCGGGGCTTCTTCGTCCGTCCGCCGGCCCTGATCGCACCGCCTGGTCATCGGCCGAGCCGGCACGGAGATCGTGGACGGCGGGGGCGGCCGCCTCGAGATTCGTATCCGCGCTTCCCGGGGAGGACGTGCACTCCGGTTCCTGTCACGAAACCGGCGTGCGCACCACCCGATCGCGTCGGTTGGCGGGCTGTCCCTGGCCCGGCAGCGGCGATCACAGCAGATGGCCGGCCGCGCTCCGTCTGCATGGACCGGGACAGGCGTGGGCCGAGAAATGGAAAAGACGCGATCGGGTGATCCGTCTGCAGCAGGCTTTGAGCTGTAGGAACCAGATACCTGCCCTCCGAAAAAACCGCGATGAACAGCGTCGCGGCACATCCATCCTCGATCGAATCAGGGCCTGCGCGGTGCGCAGCGGGCGAGTTCGGGGCAGAGGGCGATCCACCTGCAATGCCGGCTGGATGCCTTCATATCACTCGTTCTCCGTTCGGACTGGCAGGCCGGTGGGCGTCCGTGAAAGCGCCGCTCGAATCCGATCCGGGCCGTTCGATCCACTCCGCCTCCGCCTCCGCGTCCGCCTCCGCGGCGCAGTGCGTGGTTTCGCGACGATCCACATCCACCGAAACGCAGAGGGCGCGGGACGATTGCTCGCCCCGCGCCCTGCGCAATTCCTCGTGAAACCCGTCGTGGCTCAGTACGCGGCGATGCCGGTGATGTCCTGGCCCAGGATCAGGCCGTGGACGTCGTGCGTGCCCTCGTACGTGTAGACGGACTCAAGGTTGGCCATGTGCCGCATGGACTGGTACTCGATGAGGATGCCGTTGCCGCCCAGCAGCCGGCGCGCCTCGCGGGCAACCTCGGTGGCCATGTTCACGTTGTTGCGCTTGGCCAGCGACACCTGCTCCGGCCGCATGGTCCCCTGCTCCTTGAGGTTGCCCAGGCGCCACGCGATCAGCTGCGCCTTGGTGATCTCGGTGAGCATCTCCGCCAGGCGCACCTGCTGGATCTGCGTGCCGCCCAGCGGACGGCCGAACATCTCGCGGTTGGTGGCGTAGCGCAGGGCCTCGTCGTAGCAGGCCATGGCCGCGCCGATGGCGCCCCACGAAATGCCGTAGCGCGCCTGCGTCAGGCACATCAGCGGGCTCTTGAGGCCGCCGGACTTGGGGAGCAGCGCGCTGTCGGGAACGCGCACGTCCTGCAGCACCAGCTCCGACGTATCCGACGCCAGCAGCGACAGCTTGCCCTTCTGGTCCTTGGCGCTGAACCCCGGCGTGTCCGTGGGGACGATGAAGCCGCGGATGGACTTGCTGTCGTTCAGCTCGCCCGTCTTGGCCCAGATGATGGCGATGTTGGCCGTGGAGCCGTTGGTGATCCACATCTTGGCGCCGTTGATCACCCAGCCGTCGTCCGTCTTTTGCGCCCGGGTGATCATCCCGCCCGGGTTGCTGCCGAAGTCCGGCTCCGTGAGCCCAAAGCAGCCGATCACCTCGCCGGCGGCCATGCGCGGCAGGTACTCGTGCTTCTGCTCCTCGCTGCCGAACGCGTAGATGGGGTACATGCACAGCGCGCCCTGCACGCTGGCGAACGAGCGGATGCCGCTGTCGCCGCGCTCCAGCTCCTGCATGATGAGGCCGTACGACACGTTGTCCAGCCCCGCGCAGCCGTACTCCTCGGGAAGGTTGGCGCCAAAGACGCCCAGCTCCGCCATCCCGGGAATGAGCTGCTTGGGGAGGTAGCGGTTGATGTAGGCGTCGTTGATGACGGGCATGAGCTCGTCGTCCACCCACTGCCGCACCGTATCGCGGATCATCCGCTGCTCTTCGGTGAGCAGCGAGTCTATGTCGTAGTAGTCTACGCCCTGGAACCTGGCCATCGTCGGGCTCTCTCGGTTGTCTGGATGCAGCTCGTTCGTCGGACGGAAGCCGCGGAAGATAGGCACCCCGCCCTGCCCCGGCAAC
Source organism: Longimicrobium sp. (assembly GCA_035474555.1). Classification (GTDB taxonomy): domain Bacteria; phylum Gemmatimonadota; class Gemmatimonadetes; order Longimicrobiales; family Longimicrobiaceae; genus Longimicrobium. Next base: position 4,395 of record DATING010000179.1, read on the forward strand.
CGTTGGATGCGGGCGGGGATACGGTGAATCCGGCGCTGCACTCTCCCTGCATCCACGTACGATGCGCACGGCCCCGGCGGATGCATGCGGCCGCTCCGCGATGACGACCTCCGGCGGGCGGGGTGTGATACCAAATCCCAGGCTTCTGTGTGCATTCCGATCCGGTTGAATCACGCGGAGGGCGCGGAGACAAACAGAGAGACGCGGAGAACAGAATGGTTTTCTCCGCGTCCTCTCTTTGTTCCTTTGCGCCTCCGCGTGATTTTCTTTTGACCCGTGCACAGGAATCGCCAAGCGTGGTATGCGTGCGGGAAGTGCGAACGCGCGAAGGAGCCCTCCCCGGACGTGCCGGAGAGGGCTCCTTTCGCGTGGTGCGGGCGGCGCTCAGGAACGCGGCGCCGGGCGCTTGGCGCGGTCCACCGGGGCGCGGCGCGCGCGCGAGGCCGCCACCGGGTCGGCCTTGGTGCGCCCGCCGGCGAGGGCGCGCTGCTTGAACTGCCGCACCGTCTTCGCGGGGACGGAACGCACCTGGCCGGGAGCGGCCGCGGCGGCGCGGGGCTGCGGGCCCGTGCGGACGCGCTCCTGCGCGGCCGCGGAACCCGCGAAGGCCAGGGCGAGAAGCAGGGTCAGGAAGATCGTGCGCATGCTCATGCTCCGTTTCAGGTGCGCGTTACGGTAAGGGCGTACGAACCCGTCACGCCCGGCTGGGCGGTGGACGCGTCCAGGAAGAAGATGCTCAGCTCCGTCGCGGTGTAGGTGATCACGGCATCCTGGCCGCCCGCGCCGTCATCGTTCTGGGCCACGAGGGCGCCGTCCAGGTCGTACAGCTCCAGGTACGAGTTCATCGTGGTGGAGCGCATCTGCACGGTCAGCGTCTCGCCCGCATCCAGCACCACCAGGTACTCGTCCGTGTAGTGGCCGCCGAAGCTGCAGTCCGTAGCCTGCACCTGGCCGTTGATGACCACCCCGGGTACCACCCAGAACTGGCCGCAGTTGTTGTTGCCCGTGATCCCGGCGGACGACAGCTGGTACGCACCCGTCACCCCCGCGTCAAAGCTGCTGGCGCCGATGAAGTAGGTGCCCGCGGGCGCAAAGACGCTGATGGACGAGTTGCTGTTCGTCTGCGCGATGTCGTCGTTGACGGCGACGATGTTTCCATTGCCGTCGGCCAGCTCCAGCCACGTGTCGAACGTCGTGGACTGCATCGTGAACGACACGGCCTGCGCCGTGGACAGGGTGGTGCCGTAGATGTCGATGTACTCGCCCGACTGCAGCCGGCAGTCCGCCGTGGTGAGCGACCCCGCCACGTTGCTGAACAGCGTGTACACGGCGGCCGTTGCGCACGGGTTCGTCGCCGGCGACGCCGTGGCGTTGAAGGTGACCGCCGGAAGCCCGGGGACCGACGCCGTGACGGTGTTCGCCCCCACCGCACCCAGCGTCCAGCTTCCCGGCGAGGCCGTCCCCGAAGCGCCGGTAATGACGCTGGTCTGCCCCAGCGTACCGCCACCGGCCGTCACCGCGAAGGTCACCGCGACCCCCGCGAGCGGCTGTCCCGCGGCGTTGTTCACCCGCACGGTGGGCACCTGCGCCACGGGCGCGCCCGCCGTGCCCGCCTGCGTGGTCGGCGAAACCGCCACGATGGAGCCGGCGGCCGGAGCCTGCGCGGTGGCGGTGAACGTCACGGACGGAAGCGAGGGCACCGTCGCCGTGACGGTGTTCATCCCCGCACCCAGCGTCCAACTCCCGGGCGAGGCCGTGCCCGCCGCGCCCGTGACGACGCTGGTCTGGCCCAGCGTACCGTTGCCGGCCGTCACCGTGAACGTCACCGTCACCCACGCGAGCGGCTGTCCCGCCCGGGTCACGAGTACGGTGGGAACCTGCGCTACGGCCGCGCCCGGCACGCCCGTCTGCGCGGTCGCCGACACGGCCACGATGGAGGTGGGGACCGGGGCCTGCACGGTGGCGTTGAATGCTACGGGGGTGAGCCCCCCCACCGACGCCGTGACGGTGTTGGCGCCCGGACCGCCCAGCGTCCAGCTGTTGGACGAGGCCATGCCGTTGGCACCCGTCACCACGGTGCTGCTGCCCACCGTGCCGCCACCCGCCGCCACCGTGAACGTGACCGTCGCGCCGGCCAGCGGCTGCCCCGCCTGGTCGTTCACGCGCACGGTGGGCGCCGCGGTGGCCAGCGTGCCGGCCTCCCCCGACTGCGTGGTGGGCGTCATGGCCGTCACCGTGGTGGCCACACGGGCCTGGGCCGTGGCGCTGAACTGCACGGGCGCCAGCGAGCCCGCCGTGGCCGTCACCGTCTGCGCGCCGGCCGTGGCGCCCAGCGTCCACGTGCCCGCCGAGGCGTTCCCCGCCGCGTCCGTGGTGGCGGACGGCGTGGCTACCGCGCCGCCGCCGGCCGCGACGAACGTCACGGTCACGCCGGCCATGGGGTCGCCGTCCTGGTCCGTCACGCGGACGGCGGGCGCGGATGCCACGGCCGCCCCGGCAAGGGCGCTCTGGAAGGTGGGGGAAGTGGCGGAGACGCCCGTGGCGACGGGTGCTTCGGTTCCGCCGTCGCCGCCGCAGGCGGTGACGAACGCGGCGAGCGCAAGGACGCGCCAGCCCTGGCCTGCAAGTTTCATGGGAATTGTACGTGGGGGGACGAACGGGGTGCCTTCCGCGGGGCCCCGGGTGGGGAGAGGCGGGCGGAGGGGAGTGGAACGCGGGGAAAGAACGCACGAGGGGCAGGCGTGCCGCACACCGCACGCAATCGCCCGCGTTTCAGCAACGTAGCAGAGGACGATCGTCAGATCAAGACCGCTTGTTTGGGATCCTTTCATCACCTCCATCCGTCCCCGTGCCTGCCGGACCCGTGGCGTGCGTGCGAAAGGCGTTAACGTCTGAAAACGCACGAAGGAGCCCTCCCCGGCATCACCGGAGAGGGCTCCCTTCGCATGCGGATCCACTACCGCACTCACGCACTACCGCACTCACGCACTTTCACGTCATTCGATCGTGTGCGAGCCGTCGCGTTCGCTCTCGGGGGCGCCGGGGCGCGTCCTGCGGCGGTCCACCAGCGTCCACCAGAGCAGCAGCAGTCCGATCACCGTCCAAACCAGCCCCACGGCGGTCACGCCGCCGGGGAGCGATCCCAGGCCGTAGCCCAGCGCCATCCCGCCCGCGATGGCGCCGATGATGTTGACCCACGGCGAAAGCAGCCAGTCGCGCATCAGCCTTTCTCGTCTCCCGTCGCGCGGCCGCGCAGCAGGTCGAACAGCACCCGGCGGGCCACCTTGTACGCCACGAACGTAAGCACCCCGCCCAGCGCCACCCAGAACGCCATCAGGGGCGACTCCAGCAGGCCGCTCCACCACAGCAGCCACCCGAACGCCGCCGCCACCGCCGCCGCGGGCAGGTACGCCTGCCGGGTGGACTGGTGGATGAGGTGCTTGCGGCACGCCTCGCACCACCCCGCGTCGTCCGCCTTTTGCCCGCGGACGGCGCGGCCGCACTTGCGGCAGTCAAAGGGCGGATGCGCGTCCGCGGCGGCTCCGGCGGCGGGCGCGGACATCAGAGGCGGCGGATGAGGGCGTCCGCGAACGTGTCCGTGGTCCCCGTGCCGCCCAGGTCCGGCGTGAGCGTGTCGCCTTCGCGCAGGGCCCCTTCGAGCGCGTTGGTGATGCGCGCCGCCTCGTCGGGCATGTCCAGGTGCTGCAGCATCATGATGGCCGCCATCAGCAGCGCCGCCGGGTTGGCGATCCCCTTGCCCGCGATGTCCGGCGCCGAGCCGTGCACGGCCTCGAAGATCGCTGCGTCCTTGCCGATGTTGGCGCCCGGCGCCAGCCCCAGCCCGCCCACCAGCCCCGCGATCTCGTCCGACAGGATGTCGCCGAACATGTTCTCGCAGACGATCATGTCGAACTTGGACGGGTCCATCACCAGCATCATGGCCGTGGCGTCGATGATGCGGTCCTCGAACTCCACCCGCCCCTCGAACTCCTTGGCCATCTCCTTGCCCACGTCCAGGAAGAGCCCCTGGGTGTACTTGAGGATGTTGGCCTTGTGCGCCAGCGTGAGCTTCTTGCGCCCGTGCTTTACGGCGTACTCAAAGGCGTAGCGGAGGATGCGCTCCACGCCGAAGCGCGTCACCAGCATCACGCTCTCCGCCGCCGCGCGGGGGTCGCCGCTGATGCCGATGTAGTGCTCCACGCCGCTGTACAGCCCCTCCGTGTTCTCGCGGATGAGCACGATGTCCACGTCGTCGTAGCGCCCGCCGGGCACGATGCTCTTGGCGGGGCGCACGTTGGCGTACAGGTCGAACTCCTTGCGAAGCGCGACGTTGATGGAGCGGAAGCCCACGCCCGAGGGGGTGGTGAGCGGCCCCTTGAGCGCCACGCGCGTGGTGCGGATGGCGTCGATGGTCTCCTGCGGCAGCGGCGAGTTGTGCTGCTCGATGGCGCTCACGCCGGCGTCGCGGCGGTCCCAGGTGATGTCGGCGCCGGTGGCTTCCACCACCCGCACCACGGCCTGTGTGATGTCCGGCCCGATCCCATCTCCGGGGATCAGCGTAACGGTATGCGGCATCTGCTCTTTCCGAATCGTCCAGAATTCCAGGCGGGCGCCGTCCCCTGCCCCGCGTGCCCCGTCGGATCGCCGAACGGGTGCGCGGCGACATCCCGGGCTCTCGTTCGACCTCCGCACCTCCTGCCCTGCTCCGTCGCGCTCCGTGCAAGACGGATGCGAGCGCCCCCGCACGTGGCTGGGGCGCTCGCCGCGACAAGCTAGGACGCTCCGCCGTTCAGCGCGAGTCCCGACGGGGCCGGGACCTGCTACGCGGGTCCGCGGCGCGCGCTCACCACCAGGGCGGGCAGCTGCAGTTGGTGGCGCAGGCAGTGAAGTCGATCGCCGACGGCGCGAACAGTACGTCACCGTCAATCGGCGGCGGCGGCTCCGCGTCGAACGACTGCACGGCCAGCGCCTCCAGTTCCAGTCTGTACTTCATGATCCGCTCCTGCCCAGGGTTGACGGACTGCGGGAGCGCCATTTCGATGCGCCGTCCCCGCGTGGGTGTCATCAACGTAACGCAGGCACGTAGCAAAACCAAATTAGGACCGTAACTAAACGACCACCGGCTAAAGCCGGTGGGTTATTGGAGCCGCTGAAAGCGGCGGTCAGGCTAAAGCCTGCTGAAAGTCCTGGGGCTGAAAGCCCCCTGAAGCTGGGACTGAAACTCCCTACCCTACTC
>DATING010000180.1:0-3957 GCA_035474555.1 Longimicrobium sp.
AGCATGTCGCGGTTCTTGATGTGCGCCAGCTCGTGCGCGATCACCCCCTCCAGCTCGTCCAGCGAGACCAGGTCCAGCAGCCCCTGCGTCACGCAGACCACGGCGTGATGGGGCCCGCGCCCCGTGGCGAACGCGTTGGGCTGCGCGTGCGGCGCGATGGCCAGCGTGGGCATGGGCAGGTCTGCCCGCAGCCGCAGCGCGTCCGTCATGTCGTACAGCCAGGGCATCTCGTCGCGCTCAATCACGCGCGCGCCGTACATCCGCAGCACCAGCCGCGCGGACCCGAAGTACATCGCCACGTTCATCACGGCCGCGAACGCCGTGGCCAGCACCATTCCCGTCGCGCCGCCCATCCACCCGCCGAGCGCCACGAACAGCCCGGTCAGGCCGGCCATCAACAGGAAGACTTTTGCGTTGCTCATGCGGTTGTCTCCCGGATCTCGTGATTCCCTGCAGCCGGGCCTTCCCCCGGCGCGCCGCGAAGGCTGCCTTCGCGGGGAGGATTCTGTGCGAATCACGCCCGTCCTTCAACCCCACGGCCTGGACCCCAAATCCGCTTATGCCGGAATCGACGTGGCTGCGGATGTTGGCTAAGCTGTTGTAATTACTGGGTTTTCACTCGGATGCAGGATTCTATCTTATAGATGCAGATTATGGGTGGGATGCTGATATTTGCATTTGTCTGGCTGCTTGGCCCGGTGGGATGTTTGGATCCGGCCGCTCGTGGCGCCAGCCGGAGGGGCGGGGGCGGATGCCGGATCTCGATCTCACGACCGACACAGGGAGGGGCGGATGAGCCGAAGGAATACGTGGTGGCTGCTGGTGGGGCTGCTGATCGTTTTCGACGTGGTCACCATCGTTTTTCACCTGCTGGAGCCGGCGGGGCAGGCGGTGCTGCTCGGGGCGACGGTGGTGCTGCTGGCTGGATGGGGCGTGCTGCGCTGGCTGGACGCGCGGATGCATCGGGCCCACTCCCGCGCGGCCTTCGCCGATCTCGCGCGGCTCCGTGAAGTCCGTGCGCCACGGCGGGCTGACCGATAGCATGGATTTATGATTGAGATGAATATCTATGCATTTGTGTGATCCGCCTGGCTTGCTTACCGTTCATTCAGCCGCCACGATGACAGGTGAGGCGGCGCGACCACGTGAACCTTCACTGGGGGGTGTGGATGGCGTGGAACCGCATCACCAGATGGACACAGCCGCGGCAGGCGCGCCACGGCCACTGCGCGGCTCGGCCGCCTCCGCCGCGAACCGGCAGTCGCGATGCACGACACGCCCGCGCTGCGGGCACGATCCTCCGCCACACGGCACGGCATGACGCGTAAGCGGCCGGCCTCGGAGCCAGGCTCCACGGGCGGAAACGGCAAGGCCCCCAGCGCTCCTCCGCCGGGGGCCTTCTCGTATCCGTCCGATCACCGGCCTGTGGCCCTCACCCGGCCTCGCTTAGGCTCGTCCACCCTCTCCCACAAACTGCGTGGGAGAGGGTATATACTTCTACGGGGTGCGTGCAGCGGCGCGGAATGGGTGCGCGGGCACGGTCGGTGTCGGCGGAGGCCGACAGTGTGAAGTCGTAGCCGCGAATTCATTCGCTCCCTGCCCGTCGCCCGCTCCTCACTACGCTCCCGCGCACGGGCCGAATGCGCATCACCGCCCGCTCCGCTCCCGCCCGCTCCGCTCCCGCCCGCTCCGCGCCCCCCTGCTCCGCTCCCTGAACTCCGCCTTCCCGTCACTCCGCCGCGGTGCCGGGAGCCGCATCCGCATCCGCAGGCTCGTCGCCGGCGGGGGACGGCTCGGCGCGGGCGCGGGATCGCCGGCGCGGGGGGGCGAAGAGCGCCTCGCGCGCGGACTCGGAGAGGGCCACGACGGCCGGGTGCTTGAGCTTGCGCTCCACAGAGATGGCGTAGAAACGCTCGCGGATCTCGTCCGCCCGTCCCACCACCGCCACGCCGTACTGCCGCCGGATCTCCGCCTCGATGGCGGATGGCGACGCGAATACTCCCATCCCCGCCTGGCCAAAGGTCTTGAGGAGCGCGCTGTCGCCCACCTCGGCCACGATGCGCGGCTCCACCCCCACCGTGCCGAACCACTGCACCAGCGACCGGCGCAGCGTGGTCCCCTCCGCCGGCAGCAGCATGGGCGCATCGTGCAGCGAGCCGGGAAAGCCGGGGGCGTACGCCTCCGCCAGCGCGGGCGTGGCAAAGAAGGTCACGCCGCACTCGCCCAGCAGGTGGTTGTAGGCGCGGATGGGCGCCGTGGGCGGCAGCGGCGCGTCCGTGAGCACCAGGTCCACCTCCTTGATGGACAGGTCCGCGAACAGGCGCTCGGGGCGGTCGTCCTGCAGCACCAGGTGCACCGGCGGGTCCATCCGCAGCGCCGGCGCCAGGATGCGGTACGCCAGCAGCTTGGGGAACGCGTCCGTCACCCCCACCGTGAGCCGCATGGGCTTGCCCGTGGGGCGGCCCCGCAGCGTCTCGCTGAGCTCGCGCCCCAGGGAAAAGATCTCGTCCGCGTACTGGAACGCCACGCGCCCGGCGTCCGTGAGCGCCAGGCCGCGCCCGTGCTTGGCGAACAGCGGCTCGCCCAGCTGCTCCTCCAGCTTGTGCAGCTGGGTGCTGATGGCCGGCTGCGTGACGTGCAGCTGCTTGCACGCGCGGGTGATGCTCCCTTCGCGCGCGACCGTCCAGAAGTAGAAGAGGTGCCGGTAGTTGAGCGCGGGCACGATGCTTCGGGGATCGAGGTTTCGAGAGATGGATGCGGGGTCTCCGCGCCGGCATCCATTACCTGAAGTAATGTTCTGCTGATGGATATATGCATTTGTGCCGCGTTATGCAAACCCTCCATATTCGGCCATCCGACACGCCATCATCCGTGGCGCGGACGCGATCACCTTCAGAAACCGGAACCGAACGCATGGAAACGCATATCGCCTCCGCGCTCCCCGTGTCCCGCCGCAAGGCCCTGGGGCTGCTTTCCCTGTCCGGCGCCGTTCTGGCCGGCGGGAGCCTGGCCGCCGCCCCGCTGCACGCCGCCCCGCTGCACGCCGATGCGTTGCCCGCGGATGCCGCGCTCCCGGACATCCGCACGCCGGCCGAGGCGCTGGCGGAGCTGATGGCGGGGAACCAGCGCTTCGTGGCGGGGCAGCCGGTGGGTCCGCACCGCAACATGGCCCGCGTGCAGGAGCTCTCCGCCGGGCAGACGCCGTTCGCGTCGGTGCTCTCGTGCGCGGATTCGCGCGTGCCGGTGGAAATCCTGTTCGACCAGGGGTTCGGCGACGTGTTCGTGTGCCGCGCCGCGGGCAACATCGTCACGCCGGAGATGATCGGCAGCCTGGAGTTCGGGACGGCCGTGCTGGGGTCGCAGGTGCTGGTGGTGCTGGGCCACACCAGCTGCGGCGCCGTAAAGGCCACCATCGCCGGCGACGCCGTGCCCGGGCAGATCAGCACCCTGTACCAGCACATCCAGCCCGCCGTGGATGCCACGCCGGGCCGCGAGCTGGAGGCGGTGGCGCGGACGAACGCGCGCATGCAGGCCTCGCTGCTGCGCACCGCGTCGCCCGTGATCGGCGGCCTGGTGCGCGAGAACAAGCTCATCGTGGTCCCCGCCGTCTACGAGCTCGCCACCGGCCGGGTCACGCTCCTGGACCCCTGACCGGCGCGCCCGTCGCGGCGCACGTCGTCATCCATCCCCGGGGCGCGGAGAGAGGCCGTCTCTCCGCGCCCCGGCGTCCTTCCGTCCCTGCCCGGTCGTTCCGTGCCGTCCCCCGTGCGCCCGGCTTCCCGGTCTCCCTCCAGGCGCGAGACGCGGCCACTTTCGCTATATAGCCGCCCCGATCACCCGCATCCAAAAAGAGGAGCCGCGTTTGTCCGAGTCGCCGCTGGTCTTTATCTACGCCGACGAATCGGGCCTGGGCAACCAGTTCAAGGGCCGCGCACGCCCCGGGGGGGCCGCCGGGCT
>DATING010000181.1:0-2332 GCA_035474555.1 Longimicrobium sp.
CACGAATCATCCACCCACGGAGGATGCCATGCCGAACCGAATGCTGACCGCCGCCAGGATCGCCGTCATCCTGGCCATCGCCCCGGCCGCGTACGGGTGCCGGACCGCGGCAACGGTGGGTGCCGGGGCCGCCGCCGGCGCGGCCGCCGCGACTACCGTGAACCAGAACGCGGAAGCGACCATCGCCGCGCCCATCGCCACCGTCGACACGCGTGCGCGGGGCGTGCTCACGTCGATGGGGATGACGCTCACGGAGGTGGAAGCGGAGGACAACGGCAGGGAGCGCGAGTTCGAAGGCCGGTCCGGCGACAACGTGGCGCACGTCAAGCTGGTGTCGGAGGGCACCTCCACGCGCGTCGCGGTTTCGTACCGTCGCGGGCGCGTGGACTACAGCCAGGAAGAGGCGCAGCGCATCCTCGCCCGGATTCAGCAGGCGCGCTGACCGGCCGGCAGGGCTCCGGGACTCCGCGGGGGACGCGCCAGCAGGTGCGTCCCCCGCGTTCTGCCATCCGTGCGAGCGCGTCGAGGACGGAAAAGCCCCGAGCGGGAGCTGAATCTCCATCCGCACGGGGATGAGGGGACGCGACTCCGGGAATCAGATTGAACGAGGTGCCCGGCCCCGGAGACCGGGAGCCTGGGAATGGCCGTCGGCGATCACACGCGACTGCCCAGGCGCTTCGCCGCCGAGGGTGCTGGGGGAGGTGGCGCACACCGAAGACGCCCCCGCACCCCGACGCGGAGTGACGCGCCCCCGCGGAACTCCATCTCCGAGCGCGTGGCGTCCTTGGAACGCGCCCGCACCCGGTGTGTCACGGGCAGATGCCCGGTCCGTGCGCCTCCTCGCTCTCCTCCCGCACCCACGCGTCCACCGCGATCGCGGTCAGTCGCGCATCCAGTGGCAGGTGTACCCGCCGGGGTTCCTGCGCAGGTAGTCCTGGTGCTCCGCCTCCGCGTCGTACCAGGTGGAGGCGGGCTCGATGGACGTCGTGATGGGCTGCTTCCACGCGCCCGAGGCATCCACGCGCGCGATGACCCGCTCCGCCGTGGCGCGCTGCTCCGGCGTCTGCGGAAAGATCGCAGAGCGGTACTGGGTGCCGCGGTCGTTGCCCTGGCGGTTGAGCGTCGTGGGATCGTGCAGCTTGAAGAACCACTTCTCCAGCAGATCCTCGTAGCTGAGGATGGACGGATCGAACGTCACGCGCACGGCCTCCGCGTGCCCCGACCGGCTATCGTGCGTATCGTGGTACGTCGGGTTCTCCAGCCAGCCGCCCGTGTACCCCACCTCCGTGTCGATCACGCCCGGCACGTCGCGCAGGATGTCTTCCACGCCCCAGAAGCAGCCGCCGGCGATCACCGCCACCTCCGTCCGCCCCTCGCCCGCCCCGTTCGTGCCCGCCGCTCCGTTCGTATCGCTCATGTCCGCTCCTGTCAGGGGTCCTTCCACATCACACGTATCCCCGCCGTTCCGCTGGCGGGTGCACGTGGCTGGTGCAGGAATCAGCCCGCGGCCGCGTAGCCCCCGCCCCACCAGTCCGTGGTCCGTCCTCCCGTACTGGACGAGCGGCTGATCATACCGGATCCGGGTGTGCGGCGGCACCTTCACCCTGCGCTTCGATGCGGATCATCCCCTGCTGCGGCTGTACGGCGGGTGCACGCGGTTGCCGTGGTTCCGCTACGGAGACCAGGGAATCTTCATCCGCCGTCCGGTGTTCGAGCGGCTGGGCGGGTATCGCGAGCTGCCGCTGCTGGAGGACGTGGACCTGCTGCGGCGGATGCGGCGGAGCGGACGGCTCGCCGTCGTCCACCGTCCCGTGACCACGTCGGCGCGGCGCTTCGTGGAGCGCGGGATCGTGCGGCAGCAGGCGCTGAACGCCGCCATCCTCCTCGCCCATGCGCTGGGCGTATCCCCGGCGCGGCTGGCCGGCTGGTACGCCGGGCCGCGGCGGAGTCGATCGCGCTCGGCAGCGCCCGTCCGATCGGGTGAGATTCCCTCCATCCGGCCGTGCGGCACCGGGCTTGCCCTTGAAGCGCACAGGTTAGACGAAGCCTGCACACCGCCCGGATCCCGATCTCCGTGAAGCCCAACGACGACGACGCCCCGCTGCCGTTCGCCAGCCGCCCGTTCCGCGTGCTGCTGATCAGCGGCTCGCAGCGGCGCCAGTACAATTGCCCCGGCGTGGACTCCAAGTCGCGCGCGCTCATGCTGCGCATGGCCGACCGGCTGCCGGCGGAGTGGGAGATCGACCTGGAAGACCTGGGGAACGTGTACGGGCGGGCGCGCATCCAGCCGTGCAACGCCTGCGTCAGCACGTCGATGGCGCTGTGCGTGTGG
>DATING010000182.1:0-4940 GCA_035474555.1 Longimicrobium sp.
CCAGCTCCCATCGATGATCGCGTCGCGGACGATGCGGGGCCGCACGTCCGCTGCGGGCAGCTGGTCCAGCGGCAGCCACGACTGCACGAGGTGATGCTCCCGCGATCGCACCTCGTCCGAATCCAGCTCCACCGAGAAGTAGTGCTCCAGGGAGTGGACGATTCCCGCCGCCGTCCGGAACCGGTTCTCGACGACGAACCGGTACCGCGTGCGGACCACCTCCCGTCCCAGCTCCTCGCGGTATTCCTGCCGGATGCGGTCCTCCATCAGCTCGCCCGCTTCCAGCCCGCCCCCGATGAACGCGTAGCAGGCGCCCGGGTCGTCCGCGGGGCGCTGCACGAGCAGGGCGCCGTTGTGGATGCAGATGCTCCGCACGCTGACACGGATCGCGCCCCGGGCCGCGACCCCGGCCAGGAACGCGTCCTGGTGGAGCATCAGGTGCCGGCCGGGTGCCGGGCGCCGCCGCCCGCGGCGGGACGCGTTCGGCCCGGCGCCCGCGCGGGGCGCTCCGGACGCTCCGCCGCGCGCGGCTTGGCATCGGGAGAGGCGGGATCGGACGCGCGCGGGCGCGGCTCCGGACGGCGCGCCGTCTCCTTGCCCGGCGCAGCGGACGCGGTGGCGCCGCGGGAAGGCACCGGGCGCGTGTCCGTGGGCACGGGACGACGCCCTCCCGGCAGCAGCCGCGGGAAGAAGCCGGAGCGGAACAGGCCGCCGCCCTCCCCCTCCAGCGCCGCGTTGCCCGTGCGCATGCTGAGCACGCGGTACACCTCGTCCCCCGCGTCCACCCGGCTCATGGCGCTGGTCGCCGGCCGGTAGCCGATGCGCTCCGCCCGCACGAAGAAGCTCCCCGGTCGCGTAAGCCGCACCGAGAACTCGCCGAACGCGTTGCTCTGCGCGTAGCCGGCCGGCTGCCCCACGGAATCGAGCACCACCAGGCTGGCGCTGGCCACCCCGCGCCCCGAGCGGTCTTCCACCACGCGCCCGTGCACCACCTGCGCATCCGCCGCCTGCGCCATCGCCACGCCCGCCGCGACCATCAGGGCCCCGCGTATCATCCGCTTCACGTCGTCCTCCTTGGGACCAGGGGAAACCCGCCGGCATCCGCCACCGCGCCGTCCATCCGTCGAATCCGTCGTCCGTTGCAGCCCCGGCGCATCGGCGCTGGAGTGCATCCCCTCCAGCGGACGGACCGGCGCGGGCTCAGGACCGGCTCCAGCGACTCGCGGTCCACGGCGCGGCCCTCCAGGACCTGCGCCGAGGCGGCGGGGGCGAAGCCGCCCAGCAGGAGCGCCAGCGGGAAGAGGATGCGGAGCGTCACGGGGCCCCGGGGTTCGGCGGAAGGATGGGGCCCGTCCACCCGCGCCAGGCGGGGGACGGGCGGGTGGCCTAGTTGTCCTTGCCGAGGGGCGCGGGGCCGCTCCCACCCGTGCCCCCGGGCGTGGGACGGGCCATGGGGCGGCCGTCGGGGCCCACGGGCCGGCGGGACAGCGGCTCCTCGCGCACCAGGTTGGGGTACCTCCGCAGGCTCACGGTGGTGATGTGCGTACCGTCCTCGGCCACGCGGAACCGCTGCTCGGCGTGGCCCAGCGTGTCGCTCATCACCAGCAGCCGGTACGATCCGGCGGCGGGAAGGTCAATGCTGAACCGGCCGGATTTGTCCGCGGTGGTGGCGGCCACCACCGTGCCGTCGCGCCTGGCCACCAGTACGGAGATGTCGGCCAGGGGCGCGCCGCCCTCACCCGTCACGGTGCCGGTCACCACCTGTGCGCCCGCCGCCGGGGCGGCGGCCAGCAGCGCCGCCAGGCACATCCACATCGTCGCCTTGGTCACGTGCATCCTGTTCTTCAATGAGTTCAACGGGGCGCGCTCAGCCGCGCGGCTCCCCGGGGGGACGCGTCCAGATCACCACCACCCCGCAATCGCCGCGGGGCGCGTACTCGGCCGGGCTCATGGAGGGGCGGTCGTACACCTCTACCGCGGCGATGGTCGTGCCCGCCACCACCTCGTCCAGGGTGATGGGCGGGGTTCCGCCGCCCCGGCCGCGGCCCACGTAGCTGCTGCCGCCGGAGGTCGCGACGAAGTGGCCGTCCACGTACACGGTCGGCACACAGCGGCCCCGCCCCAGCGGCGCGCGCAGCGTCACCACGCGGTACAGCCCGCCCTCCACCCGGACGAACGGCACCTGCTGCAGCACGTCCGTGGCGCGGAACGGGTTGATGCGCTCGATGTCCTCCGGGCCCAGGTACCGGCCCCACGGCTGGTGCTCGCGGCGCCAGTCGAACTCGGCCAGCTGCTGGTCGCGCACCACGCTGCGCGAGGCGGCCACGACCGTCAGCGGCGCCAGCACCACGCTGCCCGTGGACATCCGCATCTCCACCTGCACGGTGTCGCCAGGGCTCACGGTCATCACGGGCGAGGTGGAGGCGTGGAATCCCACCCGCTGGGCGCGGAGCTGGTGTCCGCCGGGGTCGCGTACCCGCAGGTGAAAGCGCCCGTCCGCGCCCGTGACCGCGCTGCGCACGGACAGCCCGCGCGCATCCACCAGCGTCACCGTGGCGCCCGCGACGGGCTGGTCCGACTCCACCTCCAGCACCCGCCCCGAGATCCCCGCCGGGGCCGCGGCCAGGGCCACGGCCGTGTCCAGCGTCACGGCCTGCGGCGTGACGCGCACCTCCGCCTCCACCACCACGCCCGCGCCCAGCGTCAGCACGCTGGAGAGCAGCGTCCGGTAGCCGAGGCGGGTGGCCGTCACGCGGTAGTCGCCCGGCTGCCGCGCCGTCAGGCGAAAGCGGCCGTCCGCCCCGCTGCGTCCCGTGGCCACGGCCTCGCCCTCCGCGTCCACCAGCGCCACGGAGGCGTCCGGGATGGGCTGCTGCGTCTCGCGGTCCAGGGCGCGGCCCACCACGGTCTGCGCGCCGGCCGGCAGCGCCGCGGCCAGCGCGGCAACCACGAGCGCGAGCAGGGTCGCTCGGATGCGGCGGGAAGGGAGGATCATGGGCGCGGGGGGATGGAGGGAAGCCAGGCGGATCGCCACCTGCGATCGAGCAAAACGAACGCCACGCACGCGGCGAAGGCAATCGAATTGCTGCGCAATCGGTTAGGGGGAATGCGGGGAACGCCCGGCGACGGCGGTGCCCTCAAAAAGATACACCGGCGGATGGCAAAAGGGACAGATGCGTAGCAGGCGGGACGAAGATCCGCCGCCCGGATGCGATCAGGCGGCGGACGGGGTCTCTGGGCCGTGGCGTCCCCATCTTCGGCCGCTTCCCGTCAGGGGCGGGATCGAAACGCAGTGCGAGCGTCGGGCACGGGACGCTAGATCCTTCGGTCGGCGCCAGGGATCGCGCCACGGGGATGGTATCCGCGGCGCCTCCTCATGACAACAAGCGGGGGAAGTGAGACGTATCCCCTTGCGGCGTCAGGCGTTGCGCGTCCAGATGACGACGACGCCGCAGCGGAAGTTGTCGTCGGGGGGGAGCTCGGAGGGCGCGTCGGAGGGTTCGGCATAGACCTCCACGGCCCACAGGTTCTTGCGGTCCACGTAGTCGTCCAGCCGCTCGTCCTGCTCGATCCTGCGCCGCAGGCCGTCGATGTACAGGGTGGGCACGCAGCGCCGGATGGCCGACACGCCCAGGTACAGCTGCGTCCCGCGCGTGGGATCGCCCTCCAGGTAGATGCCCTGCATGTCGCGCAGCAGGTCCGTGGTGGCCACGTAGGGCTTGCCGGCGATCTGCTCCGGCGTGAGGTACACGCCCCGCCGCCGGTCCGCGCGCTCCCAGAACCGGGCCGCGCGCGCATCGCGGAACGGCGGCGTTTCCCGCACGCGCACGTTCACCGATTCCAGCGCCACCGCCACGGGCGTCATCCGCAGTTCCACGTCCACGTTGGCGCCGCGCGCGACCACGAACGGCTCCGAGGTCTGGACGGCGAAGCCGATGCGCTCCGCCGTCACGCGGTAGGTGCCGGCGATGGGAAGGCGGATGTTGAAGCGCCCCCCGAAGTCCGTCTGTCCCGTCACGGCCGCCTCGCCCGATTCCTCCACCACGCGGACGGAGGCGGTGGAGACCGGCTGGTTGGTGGCCGCGTCCACCACGCGCCCGCGCACGGTCTGCAGCGAGGGCTGGGCGTGCAGCGCGCCCGCGGAGAGCAGCGCGAGCAAGGCGAGGAGCAGCGGACGGATTCGGGGCATCATGGGGCGCAAGGCACTGCGTGGCAGATGGATGGATGCGGCACGAGGGTTGGCGCTTTCACGTACACCGCACGGCCGCGAAAGGTTTGCGGCGGATGGAACTGGATTCCGACGGATGCGGGCCGTGGATGGATCGCGCCGGCAGCGGCCGGCCCCCTCACCCCTGCCCCTCTCCCCCGCTCCGCAGGGATAAGGGGAGACCCCAGCCCATGCACGGGCGACGGCCGGCGGCGTGGCACTCCCCCGTGCCGGATAGTCCGCGCAGGCGGACTTCGTGTGTTTGTTGCGGCGAATTCATTCGCTTGGCTGGGACTTCGCCTGTCGTGCGGGATCTCGACGACGCACGATCCGCCGTCGTCATCGTCATTCATCTCGCCTCGGGATCCGCCTCCCCTCACCACCCCCCGCCCCGCGCGCGGACGAGCGACTCCGGCGTGATCTCGGCGAGGGAGCGGCATCCGGCCAGGCCCATCGTCAGCTCGAAGTCCGCCAGGAGGTTGCGGACGACCTCCGCCACGCCCTCCGCGCCCGCCAGCGCCAGCCCGTACACGTACGGCCGCCCGATGCACACGGCGCGCGCGCCCAGGGCCAGCGCCTTGAACACGTCCGCGCCGGCGCGCACGCCGCTGTCCATCAGCACCGGCATCCGCCCGTCCACCGCCTGCACGATGCCGGGGAGCGCATCCAGCGTGGCGATGGCGCCGTCCACCTGCCGCCCGCCGTGGTTGCTCACGATCACCCCGTCCATCCC
>DATING010000183.1:0-2635 GCA_035474555.1 Longimicrobium sp.
AGGTCCGAGCCGGCCCACAGCAGCGCGGCGAACACGATCAGCCGGATGGTGTCGCCCACGAGCAGGCCCACGCCCGCCCCGCCCGGCGGCCGGTCCGTCCACCAGTGGCCGAACTGGAAGAGCGCCAGCAGCAGCACCACGATGGCGGCCACCCGGATGACGGTCGTGGCCACCTCCAGCCCCTTGCTGGATTCGAGGTCGTCTTCGCGCACCTCCACGCCCGCCAGCACCGGACGCCGGGACCGCGTCGCGGCGTCGCCGTCCACTACGCTCTCGGACTGCTGCATCATTGGCCTTGCCTGGGACGGATGTGGGTTCCTGCTGCACTGCGGCCGCGCGCACCGGGGCGCGTCCATCCCCCCTACGCAACGCCCTTGCCGCTGCATCCAAAACGCGATGCAGACCATGGACATGCAGGTGCGCGCATCCGGGTCATTGGCAGGGATCGCGACCGGGCATCCAGTCGGTCCCCGGCGGGTTGCAGCGCTCCGTACGCACGCCGAACTCGGGGACCAAGGCCGCCTTCATGGCGGCCATGGCCCGCGGAAAATCGGCTTCCTGGGCCGCCAGCTGCGCAAGGTAGCCGGCCGGATCGTCCATGCTGCTCCCGCACCGCTCCACCAGGACTTTCAATCCTTCGCGCATCGCCGCGAAGAGGTGCCGGTCGTCGCCCTCTACCCCGTATTGCAGAAAGTTCACGAAGACGGCGCAGCCCGGCGACCGCGCGGTCGCGACGAGGCGGGCGCCGTCGTCCGTGAGGGCCACGCTCACGCGCCGGTCGGGCGTGCGGTACGAGAGGTGGATGCGGGCCATCATCCCGGATCCGTACGCCGAGGGAAGGGTGCGGGATGCCTCCCGCATCACCTCGAACGCGCCGACCTGCTCGCGAGTGACGTCCGTGTCGCGCAGCAGCGGCGACAGCCGAGACGTGTCGGTGCGCACGATCTGCTCGGGCGGGGACGTGATCGAGTTGACGTGCAGGCGGTTCGCGAAGAGCTCCCGCAGCACGCGCGGCGCCACGGACCGGTAGATGGTGGCGTGGGTCAGGTCCGGCCGGGGCACGTACTGCCAGCGGACCTGGTTCGTCGCGTCGGCGCGGAACGCCTGCGCCAGGCGCGCGGCGGCGGGGGCGATGTTGTCCTCGTCCGCGGAGGACAGGTACACTGTCGCGGGCCAATTTTCCCGCGTCCGCAGCCGCTCGCCCGCCTGCGCGACCAGTGCCCCGCCGTTCCACCACAGGCTGGGGCTCAGGGCGATGTACGTGTCGAACAGCGCCGGCTGCGTGAAGAACGTCTCCACCACGAAGAGCCCCGCCAGCGACTCGCCGATGATGGCGGCCTCGCCGGACACACGGTAGCGGCGCCGCACCTCGGGCATCAGCTCGTCCGCAATGAAGCGGCGGAACGCGGCCGATCCGCCCACGCGCGGCGCGATGGTGCGGTCCTCGGCCACCTCCGTGGGCCCCGTCATGTCGCGCCGCCGCTCCGTGTTCTCGATGCCGACGACGATCATCCGCCGCATCTCGCCGGCGCGGATGCCCGCGTCCACCGTCGCGGCCACGTGCGGAAAGTCCTCCTGCACGCCGCCGTCGGGCATGTACAGCACGGGATACCGCGCGCCCCCCAGGTACCCCGGCGGCGTGTACACGGCGATGCGCCGCGTCTCGCCCAGGGCGCGGGACTCGATGGTGAAGATCTCGTGCGGCGGCACCGAATCCTGTGCTTCCACGGCCTCAGCCCCGCCCGCCACGAGAGCGGCAGACGCGAGGAGCACGGCCGTCTTTAGTACGATTCGCATCGGTGGATCTGCGTGGGCGCATGGTAGATGGTGCGGGCCGACAGTGTGATGGTTTGGCCTCGAGGCCGCGAATTCACTTTCACTTGCTTCCGCCGCGCCTCACGGGAGGCCCTCACCCGGGTTCGTAAACCTCACCCACCCTCTCCCACAAACTGCGTGGGAGAGGGTATACACCCCAGTTCCTGCCGGATGGCAAACCCGCGTCGCGCACGGGCTCTCCCGCCCCGCCGCGAATCATTCGCTCCCCGCCTCGCGCGCGCCGCGCAGGCGCATGTGCAGGAGCGGAAACGGCTTGCCCATCGCGTCCAGCGCGGAGCGGCCTTCCACCGCGAACCCCATCCGCCGGTAGAAGCCCACCGCCTGACCGTTCTGCTCGTTCACGTCCACGCGCGTGGCGCCGAGCGTCGTGATCGCATGCTCCAGCAGCGTGCGTCCGGCGCCGCGCCCGCGGAGGTCGGGGTGGATGAAAAGCGCCTCCACCTTGCCGTCCGCCACGCCCACGAACCCCGCGAGCCGCCCGTCCGCGTCCCGCACGCAGGCCAGCTCCAGGGCGCCGTACAGCTCCTCGCGCACGGCGGGCTTGAAGAACTGGATGTCGCTCTCGGAGAGGAAGTCGTGCGTCGCGCGCACCGACGCTTCCCACACCTCCACCAAGCGCGGAATGTCGCCCGGCACCACCGGGTGAATACCTTGCTGGATCTGCATCGCTGGATACGGATTCCGTCTGTCAGGCCGTAAGCTCCGGACGCGCCACGAACGACTCGCCGCGCGGGGAAAGGAGGACGGCGCGCGAGCCGGGCTCGCGGCGGGCGTAGCGCAGGGCGAGCATCCGCTCCAG
>DATING010000184.1:0-2628 GCA_035474555.1 Longimicrobium sp.
TGCTGGCGGTTCGTCCACGCCCGTACGGCGGAGCGCACCATCGGGCCCGAGGTGGAGGGGACGGCCGCCAGCAGCGGCGTGCGCTACCTGGAGCGGATGGCCACGCACCGCGCCTCGTTCTTCCCCTTCCTGTGGCGCGCCCGCGGCGAGCTGTGGGACCGCGTCCAGCTCCCGGCCTCGGGCTGAACGCGCCGCTTGGACACGGTGGATCCACACCCCGGGCCTGGCGCAGTCCCTGCAACGACGGGTGGATGCAGATGGGCCCTCTGGCCCGGATACATCCAACGCTGCCCGCATCTCCGTAGTGTTCATCGCGGATCCCTCCGCAGGCCCCGGGGGATCCGTGATCGCTTTCTGCCCGCCTTCGTGCAGAGTGCGGCGCGGGGCGCCCCCGGCCATCGACGCCACATCCAGGGACGCTCCGACTGCTACGGAAGTGGTACCGTTTTTGTATAAAGTTTGTCGAACGTAGTCACCTGGCGCGGGGGAAGGTCCGCGCATCCACGTTCATCCCACGCCCTGGTTCAATGATCTACCCGTCCGACACGGCCCGGCAGACGCTCTCGCTGCCGGGGGTCCAGGTGGTTTCCCCGCCGCAGGAGCGCCGCGAGGGTCTTCTGGCCGCCGGCTACCGCACGGCCGACCGCCTGCTGCGCCGGCTGCTGCTGGCGCACGTGCTCCTGGTGTTCGCGCTGGCGCCGCTGCACGGCACCTGGCGGGCGGCCCTGGTGGCCGGCGTGCCCATCATCGCCCTGGGGTGGTTCATCGCGTGGCGCTGGGAAGGGCGGCTCGTTGCCCGCATGGCCATCGCCACGGCGCTGCTCAGCATGTCCGCGCTCATCATCCACCAGTCGGCGGGGATGATCGAGATGCACTTCCACATCTTTGCCATCCTCGCCTTTCTGCTGCTGTACCGCGACTGGCGCGTGCCGGTGGCGGGCGCGGTGGTGACGGCGCTGCACCACGTCCTCTTCAACGTGCTGCAGACGAGCGACGCGGGGGCCATGATCTTTCAGCACCACACGGGGTGGGGGATCGTGGCCGTGCACGCCGCCTGGGTGGTGTTCGAGGTGGCCATCCTCGTCTACATGGCGCGGCTGCTGGCGGCCGAGACGGAGTCCGCCGACGCGCTGGTGCGGCTGGCCGCGCGCATGGGCGACGGCGACCTGACGGCGCGCGCGGAGCACCGCGGCGGGGCCGTGGGCGACGCCGTGGACGCCGTGAACGATGGGACGGAGCGGCTGGCCGAGGCCGTGCGCGGCGTGCGCAACCGCGCCGTGGAGGTGTCGGAGGTGGCGCAGACCTTTACCGCCGCGGCGGACCACGTGACGGGCGCGGCCGAGGAAGTGGCCCGGGCCCTGGGCGAGGTGAGCTCCGGCTCGCAGGAGCAGGCGCTCAACACGCAGCAGATGGCGTCCACGCTCGGCGAGATGGCACGTTCCATCGGCCGGGTGGCGCACCGCTCGCAGGGGGCGGCCCAGGCGTCGCAGCGGGCCGTGGGCGTGGCGCGCGACGGATCGCGCGTCATCGAGGACGCCGTGGGCCGGCTGCAGGCCATCCGGCAGACGGTGCTGGACGCGGCGGGGCAGATCAGCGAGCTGAGCACCTACAACGACCGGGTGGGGCACATCACCCGGGTGATCGACGACATGGCCGCGCAGACCAACCTGCTGGCCCTGAACGCCGCCATCGAGGCCGCGCGCGCCGGCGAGCACGGGCGGGGCTTCGCCGTGGTGGCCGTGGAGGTGCGCAAGCTGGCCACGCGCTCCGGCGAGAGTGCCCGTGAGGCGGCCGACATCATCCGCGACGTGCAGGCGCTCACGGGGCGCGCGGTGGACAGCATGCAGCGCGGCACCACCGAGGTGAACGCGGGCGCGTCCCTGGCCAGCGACGCGGGCGGGGCCCTGCGCGAGATCGTGGCGATGGTGGAGCAGACGGTGGGCGACCTGGCCGGCATCTCGAGCGCGGCGGAGCAGATGGCGCACGCCAGCCGCGCGGCGCTTTCCGGCGTGGGCGTGGACCCGCAGGCGGTGGAAGACGGCGCGGAGGACGCGCTGGACGTGCTCACGCGCCTGTCGCGCAGCAACGCCAGCGCGGCGGAATCGGCGGCGGCGGCGGTGGAGGAG
The DNA here is from genome assembly GCA_035474555.1 of Longimicrobium sp. GTDB lineage: Bacteria > Gemmatimonadota > Gemmatimonadetes > Longimicrobiales > Longimicrobiaceae > Longimicrobium. Next base: position 2,127 of record DATING010000184.1, read on the forward strand.
ATCAACGCGTCCATGGAGGAGATGAGCGCCTCCGCCTCGGAGCTTTCGCAGATCGCCGGCGAGCTGCAGTCGGACGTGCAGCGCTTTCGCACGGGGCACGACACGGACGAGGCGCCGCTCTCGTTCGCCATCCCGCGCATGGTGGACTTTTCGGGGCGGCACACGGCCGTCGCCTGAAACCTCCCGCCCCGCACGGGGGTATGCCGCCGGTCCGCCTCCCGCACGGGGAGCGGGCCGGCGGCCCTGTTTTCCCCCTCGATCCTGCCCCTGATGCCCAGACGAATCGCTCCCCTCCTGCTGCTGCTCGCGCTGGCCGGGTGCACGCTGAACCTGCGCGAGGTAGAGGGGCCGGATGCGAACGCCATCCCCACCACCTGGCCGTCGCAGAGCCTGGTGTTCGCCGCGCGCACGGCGGAGGGGGTGTTCGTGGTGGACCTGGGATGGAAAGGGGCGGACCGCTCCATCCGGCGCGGGCTGGCGCGCATCGGGGCGCGGCCCGAGG
>DATING010000185.1:0-3717 GCA_035474555.1 Longimicrobium sp.
TTGTATAATAAAGTAGATGCCGGTCGGGCGCAAGGGAGCCGCGTCATACCGCTCGTCCGAGCTCTCGCGCAGAGCGAAGAAAACAGCTTCAAGGCAGAGTTCGCAGAGTGAAAAAGAGAGTTCGCAGAGGAAGACGATGGATCTGTTCCCTGCGAACTCCTGTTCTCCGCGAGCTCCGCGTCGGAATCATCTGGCTGATCGAGACGTTTGCATCACTCGCGATGCGCCCGCATCCGGCGCCACGTGATGACGTGCCATGCAGTCCCCACCACGACCAGCAGCAGGGGAAGGGCGCCCGGCTCGCTCTCCGTGCGGATCATGAAGATCACGAGCACCAGGCCGATCCCGATCATCAGCATCGACAGCCGTTGGTGCATCTTCAGCTTCCTGCTGGTGCTCTGAGTCTTCTCCGTCGTCATCGGTCCTTCTGGGTTGATGGATGCAGAGATTTCGGCAGGTAGATGCAGCCGGCCGCCGCACGCATTCGCCGCGCGGTCAGCTCGCAATCACCACCTCCTCCACGTTGTCGGGCCGCTCCAGGTCCATCAGCAGGTGATGCGGGTCGATGCCGGCGTGGGCGGGCCTGTGCGGCACCGTCACCATGATCGTTTGCGCGCCGGAGCGGACGCGGTGCATCCGCAGGTGCAGCGCCTCGCCGAACTCCACGCCCTGCCCGCCCGGGGCGAAGATCCCGACCGGTATCCAATCATCCATCGGCACCTCCGTCTCCACGCCCGCCGCGTCGATGGCCGACTTGCGGGCCTGTACGCGGAGCGTCACTTCCCAGGTGCCCGCCGGGGTCCGGGTGGCCGTGGCGCGCTCCGTCCGGAGCTCCCAGAAGGTGTTCGCGGCGAACAGGTCGTGCAGCAGGTAGTGCAGCGAGTCCGGCGTGACCGCTCGCAGCTCGCGGTACAGGTCCAGCGAGGTCGGCAGGAACGGCGCGCCCGCGGAATGCGCCTGGAGCAGCCGCCGGAGCGCCTGGTTCACCCGCGCCTCCCCGATGTACTCGCTCACGGCGTACATCGCGAGGGGGCCGCGGGTGTATCCAGCGAAGTCGCCGTTGGCCCGCAGCAGCGGGAGGGCGCCGCGTTTGCCGGGGACCGCGGCGGCCGTCCGCAGCTGGCGCAGGTACCGGCGCAGGTGCTCCGGGCCGTACGTCCGCCCGAGGACCTGGAACGCGGCGTACTCCGCGAGGGGCTCGGAAAGCAGCGTGGCGCCCTCCACGGCCGCCGGTGCCAGCTGGATGCCCCACCACTGGTGTGCGACCTCGTGGGCGACCACGGAGAACGGAAAGTCGGCGCCCCGCGGATTCCCATCCACGTCGAACTGGGAGAACCCCTCCTGGAACGTGATCACGCCGTCGTGGGCGTGCATCCCGCCGTGGCCGGGAACCTCCACCAGGCTGAGCTGGCCGTGCGGATACGGGCCAAACTGCTCGCTGTAATGATCCAGCGAGGCGCGCACGCTGCGGAGCATGCGGTCCAGGTTGCGCGTGTGCCCCGGGTGATGGTGGATGCGGATCGTCACGGGCCGCCCCGCGCCTGCCGCCGGCGTCCACCGCGCCTCCCGCACCGCGTATCGTGCGGAGAAGAAGGCGGGGGTCCCGGCGGACGCATCCGTCGCGTAGTGGAAGTAGCGGCGCCCGCCCGCCGTCCACGTCCGGCGCAGGGCCCCCGGCGCGACGGCCACCTGGTCCTCGTCCGTCCCCACGACCGCTTGGAAGAGGGCCCGCTGATCCCCGGCGGCGGCCTGGCGCGCCCGGGCGTCGTCCAGGGGAGGGAGGAAGGGACGCGGCGCGAGCCCGTGCGCCCGCCGCTCCCCCGCGCCGCGCAGCTCGCGCTCCGGCTGGTAGCCGATGGCCGGCAGCAGCGCCTCGCCCGTAAAGGTGGTGCCGTTCGCCACCACGAGCGCATCCACGCCGCCGTTGCGAAAGCCGCGGGGCTCGGCGCGCACGCGGAAGCGGAGCCGCAGAGAGTCGCCGGGCTGCATCGGCCGCTCCAGCGCATAGATCCGGTGGCCGAGATCATCGTCCGCCAGCACGCGCGCCGCCGGCCGGTCAAGCGCGATCTCATCCGTCCGCACGCCCGGGACCGTGGCCAGGTGGATGGAATCGATCGGCACCGTGCTCCGGTTCACCAGGCGGTAGGTGCCGCGGATCTCCACCATCCGCCGCCGCGGGTAGATTTCCACGCGCAGCTCCGTCGCGGCCAGCCGCGGCTGCGGGATCCCCGCGTACCGCGCGTAGCGCCGCTCGTATTCAGCGCGCGCCTCCGCGACGTCGGAAGCCGTGTGGTAGTCGTTCCGCACGTTGGTGTTGTAGAAGACGAACCCGCCCAGCGCCAGGACGAGCCCCAGCGCCACGGCGCCCGCCCAGGCCGTCGGTCGCGTGAAGCGGCGGCGCGCCAGCTGGAGCCGTGCGCGCAGGCCCGTCTCCCGCCCCCGCGCCCAGAGCAGCCTCACCACGACGGCGATCAGCAGCGCCCACGCGGCCCAGTACAGCTTGAGCCACATCCAGGGCCCCAGCGACCCGCCGAACCCGCGCATGTCCGTGTACGACCACCCCGGCCCCGCCCCGTAGACGAGAAGGCTGTGCTCGATGCCGAAGCGGGACGCGAAGCCGATGAACCCCAGCGCGAGCAGCGCCACCAGGTGCCCCACGTACTTCTGGTTCACCACGGCGTGCAGGGCGAGCGCGAGCAGGGCGAAGAGCAGGTACTCGGGGAATTGGAGGCCGAAGAGGATCCGCAGGTACAGCCCGGGTTCCAGCTCACCCGCGCCCAGGGCCCGCTGGACGAGCATCCCGGCCACACCCAGCATCGCGAGCCACGCGGCGATCACCAGGCCGAGCCCCAGGAACTTGCCCAGGAACGTGGCCCAGTCCGGCACCGGCGCCGCGTCGGCGATGTCGCCCAGGCCGGCGTCGCGCTCTCGCCACACCAGCTCGCCGGCGTAGAACGCGATGAGCAGCGGGATGATGACCCAGTGCGTCAGCGGATGGGTCAGCGGCGCCGTCAGGAACGTGAGCACGAACCCGGCGCGCGGCAGCATCGGGACCCCGAATGATGCCATCCGCTGGGGCACGTCCACGAACACCATCGCCGGGAGGACGAGGAAGACGAGCCCGCCGCGTCCCTTCGCGATCGCCCGGAACGATGCCCACGCGATGCCGAGCGCCTGCCGCACGCCCGTCGCCGCGCCGAACGTCCGCCGCACCCGCGGGACGGTGATGGGGATACTCGTCGTCACGATCCCACCCTCCATCGCCGGGATCGCGGAGGATGCATCCCGCCGCCCGGTTCGCATCCGCCCGAGGCGCCTCCGTCCGGTGCTCTCGGCGGGGTGGGCCAGGCGGAAGCGGAGGTAGGTGAACGCGAGCACGCCCGCGGCGACGATCATCCAGATCAGCCGGTTCGCCAGCAGCGCGGGCTCCAGCCCCACCAGTCGTGTGTTCTGCTCGGCCGCCGTCCACGTGTCGCCCAGGTGGAACAGGACCGCGCCGATGCCGACCAGGTCCAGCAGCGTGGTCAGCTCCGGCCGGCCGAGAATCTGCGCCACCGCGACGAGGACGAAGGTGGAGATGACGAGCAGGAGCACGCTGGCCAGGTGACTGGCCATGGGCCGGCGGCTCAGCGTGGCGCATGCGAACTGGATCGCCGTCGCCACGAAGGCGAACGGCAGCGCGATGAAGCCGTAGGCCGTGAGGTACGCGGCGGGGCG
>DATING010000186.1:0-1702 GCA_035474555.1 Longimicrobium sp.
GCGCAGCGAGTAGCGGTACGCGGCGCGGTAGCCCAGCACGGTGGCGCCGCCGAGCACGGCCGCGCCGGCCACCACCGGCAGCGCCACGATGGCGCCGGCCAGCCCGGCCGCCGCGGCGATCCCCGCCCCGCTTCCCCCGCCCAGGGTGGCGAGGGTGCCGGTGAGCCAGCCGCTCACCTTGAGGTTGCGGCGCACGCTGCCGGCGAGCCCCGCGCTCACGACGATCTCGCACGCCTGGCCGTTGGAGGCCGGCGCGGGGCGCAGCATCACCTGCACCTGCTTTACGTCCACCGTGGTGGCGTGGTAGGCGAACGGCGACATGTTCGTCGATGTGTACGACGGCAGGTCAAACGTCAGGATGCCGCCGGCCAGCGGGTCGCCCGTGCTGTCGCTGAGGGTCATGTACCAGGGATGCCCCGGGATCACGCGCTGCATGGCGTCGTACACCTGCGCGGCGGGGCGCTCGATGGTGCGGGTGAGCTCGAGCGAGCGCTGCGACACGCCCAGGTAGCGCGTGGCGGCGCGGTCGCCCGCGGGGGAGAGCGCTTCCTCGTCCCCGTGGCGCATCTCCGTCACGGCGAGCGCCACGAACTCCGGCGCGATCCCCGCCTCCAGGGCCGCCGCGCGCACCTCTTCCAGCGTGAAGTCGTGCGGATCGGCGCCGTCCGCGTCGCCGCGGACGGCGAGGGCGCGCGACCGCTCGTCCAGCCGCTGCGCCGCCTCGGCCTGGAGCTGCGCCGCGCGCCGCCAGACGGCCGCCGCGCGGTCGGGAGACAGGTGGTCGTCGGATTCCGTCATCGTGTGCTTTGCCTGGGTTCGCGTATTCATGCCCGACTGTACGGAGGGCGGGCGGACGCGTTTCACTCCAATGGTAACACTCCCGCAACGCCCGCGCCCCCCCACCCCCGGCAAAAAACCGCGCCTCACGCGGAGCCGCGGGAGGCGCGAGGAGGAGCCGTCCATCATCCGAGCCGTTGCCTTCCGAACTCGACTGTGGTCATTGCGGTCAAGCCGTTCCGCGACGCATCGGCCGCTTTCATCCGCAGATCCGATACACGACCTTCCAGCCAGGGCTCGCTTTTACCGATCGCGATCAGGTGGATCTGTGCCTGGCACAGCTCCGTACTGTTCGGCCACCATCCTGCTTTTGAAAAAGAAAAACCTGGGGAGGTGAGATGAATCGTGCCCATCAGCGAAGTCTGTGCACCGGCGGAGGGCCCCCTCCCCCCGGCCCCCTCCCCCGCTTCGCGGGCAGGAGGGGGAGAACTTCGATTCGGCAGGAGCCGGCTCCGTGCTGGAACTGAAACGCGGATGCCGTCCCCTCGCCGGCAGCAGCCTCTCTGCCGAGGATCTCTGGCCTCCTGCACGACCGGGCCGATTCGTGTCCGGCTGTCGCGTCGCATCGCCTCCGCACGGACGGTCTTCGGAAAGCCGCCGTACCGGATGGCCGCCATCGCGACGTCCGATCGCGGACCGGAGGAGAAGCAGGCGAGCGGCACGATGCGTCAGGCCCTTGGTAGACCGGTTGCTGCCGGCGAGGGGACGGCCATCCGCGTTTTTTGAGGGAGGCAGCATCGTGGCTGCGGGCGCGGATGTCTGGCCCGGCACATCATCCACCTGATCGTGATCGGTGAGAGTGTGCCAGCGCCGGACACTTGGAGGACGTCGCGGGATGGCTGCGGGGTTCGATGGACGAGACCCG
>DATING010000187.1:0-3342 GCA_035474555.1 Longimicrobium sp.
TATCGATACCATCCTTTTCAAAACGACCATAACTCCAGCAATCATCGCGTTCCATCATCACGTTCCAGAGGATCAGCCCAAAGAAGAGGGCGGCAGCATTGGGATTCTTGTTGCAAGCGTCTTCATAGATCGGCTGAAATACGGTACCCTGCCAATTCGCCCCGGGCATCCAACTGGATGTGTGTACTTCGCCGGCTTCGATGCGCGTGTTGAGTTCATCTACGATGGCTTCATACTGGCCAGCTGTAAGTCGGCTGCGCCAAGCGAGATAGTCTTTGGCGTGTGGGATAGTCGAGACTGGGCGCCCTGTATCGATCGAGATTAGCATGAAGACCTCAGAACGGTTAGCGCGGTGCGGCTGTAGAGTCGCTGACGGAGGCGAAGAATTCCATGTCGACAGAGCGATACGGCCGCAGGGACGGGATCCAGCAGCGGACGTGCCGCTGGTACTCCGCGTAGTCCGTGCCGAAGCGGCGGAGCAGGTCGCGCTCCTCGGACGGGCGGATGCCGTAGTTCCACAGCAGGCATCCCGCGGCCACGTACGCCAGCAGCAGCCACGAGCCCGCGCCCAGCGCCACGGCCAGCCCCTGCCCCAGCCCGGCCACGGCCATGGGATTGCGGACCCGCGCGTACGGCCCGCGCACCACCAGCCGCCGCGGCGAGTGCGACGGCAGCGGCGTACCGTCCCCGCGCGTGGCAAAGGTGAACGCCGCCCACAATCCGAGCGCGCTGAACGCGAGGAACAGCGCGACGGCCGCCGTCCCCTGCCCCGGCCACGCCAGCCGCGGCAGCCCCATCGCCGCGTCCACCTCCAGCAGCGCGCGCGGCACCACGCCCAGCATCACGCCCCAGATCACCACGATCTGCGTGAGCGTCCGGGCCAGGTGCCGCGCCGCGCTCCCGGGGTCCGACGGGCGAACGATCCGGTCCGCCGGCAGCGACCCGATGAGCGCCAGGGACAGGCTCGCCAGCGCGCCGGGCGTCATCAATCCCACGCTGAGCCACGCGCCGCCCGTCGCCAGCGACGCGCCCAGGCAGAAGAGCGTGCCGTACGCCATCGCCCCGGCGACGAGCCAGCGCGCCGCGCCCGCCGCCGGCCTGCCGCGCAGGGACAGCCACCCGGCCGCGAGCGAGCCGCCCGCCAGGAGCGCCAGGTCCGGCAGCCGGAAGGCCGTCAGCGTGGCCGCCGGCCATCCCGGCGGCGTGAACCAGGCGCGGGTGGACGGGATCCGCCAGAGCATCACCCACCACGCCAGCACCGCCACGCCCTGCGTCGCGAAGAACGCCGCGCAGGCGTACCGCACGGCCCGCACCGCCTCCGCAACCGTCTCCGGCGCGCAGGCGGGCGTCGTCTCAGGGGATGGGGCGGGCGTCGATGTCATGGCGCATCGGCTGGGAGGGTGGCAGCGGCGAGGAAGCGGGAAGGGAGCGGAGCCACGTCTCGATCTGCGCCGGGGAGCGCAGCACGACGGCGCGCTGGCCGGGGCCCAGGGCGGCGAGCTTCGCCAGGACGCCGGGCCTGCGCTCCGCGGGATACGTCCAGATCCACTGGATGAACTGCCACGTGAGCCGCTCGTGGTTCCCCGCGCGCATGTCCGGCCGCGCGCGGCGATGATGGACGATGCGGCGCTTCACCGCCCGCCACAGGCAGACGGTGCGCGGCAGGTCCAGGAACACGACCGTGTCGCACGCGGCCAGCCGCCGGTCCAGCGTCCCCGCGTAGTTTCCGTCCATCACCCAGGCGTCGCGCGCGAGCAGTTCGTCCACGGTGCGCGTCCACGCGTCCTTGGGCGTCTTGATCCAGCCGGGCGACCAGTAGAGGGCGTCCAGGTGGACCAGGGGCAGCCCCGTCCGCTCCGCCAGCCGCGCCGCGAACACCGACTTCCCCGCCCCGCTGGACCCGATCACCAGGACTCTGCGCATCGAAGAAACGGCTCGGTTCCTGGATGATGACGTTGCGGGCGGATCACGCGGGCGGGGCTCAGCCAGGGATGTTCGCCGCGCCGGTGATGTCTTCGCCGGGCACCAGCAGGAGCTCGTTGATGGCGCCGGCGCGGCGGTTCTGGCGATACGGACGGTACTCCTCGCCGTCGTAGAACGCCATCGCCGCCTCCCGCGACGGCCATTCCGTGATGACGAGCACCTTCGGCCGCGGCCGCTCGCCCTCCAGCACCTCCGCGTGCGACGTGCGGGTCAGGTAGCGCCCGCCGTGCCGCTCCATCAGCGGCGTGACGTGCGCCACGTAGTCCGCCACCCAGCTCGCGTCCGTGACCTGCATTTCCGCGACGACGTAGTATTTCATCGTTCCTGGTGAGCGGGAGTGGAGGCGAATGGATTGGGTCTCAGCCAAACCGGGCAGAGCGAATGAATTCGCCGCAACAACTACACGAAGTCCGCCTGCGCGGACTGCCGGCACCTGACGTGCGCCCGTGCCCTACTCGACCGGCGGCGCGGCGGGGGCGGCGTTGAAGACAGCGAGGAGGAGCCGGCGCAGCACGCCCACCTGCTCCGCGCACTGCTCCACGGACTGGAGGTCGATCAGCGCATCCAGCTGCGTGTTGTACAGCGCCACCCGCCGCACGACCGAGCCATCGATCTCCGCCAGCACCGCCCGCAGCGCGGGATCGAGCAGCGTCCGCGCCGCTTCCATCCACCCCGGCTCCGGCGGCGCGAAGGCCTCCATCCCGATCGCGCTCGAAAGCTCCGGCGCGGGCTCCGTGCTCCCGTACGAGGGCTCGCCGAGCGCGACGGCCAGCGTCACCGGGATCGCGGCCTGCCGCCGGTGCCGCGCATCGATCACGCAGGCGCGGTCCGAGACCCGCACCGTGAACCAGAACGCCTCGTCGTGCAAGGGGATGGCGTACAGGCACAGCGGCTCGCCGATCACCCCGCGCCGCTGTGCGACGGCCCTGGATCCGAGCAGTTCCGCGAGGGCCTGCGCGTGCGCCTTCGCCACGGCCCGGTCCGGGTCCGGCCAGACGGTACGGTGTTCGCTCGCTGACTTCAAAAGTCGTTGGGATCGTCTGACACAGGGAACGGACCGACTGTGTGTACGAAAAGGTGCTTTCCACCAACGTCGTATTCTGTTGTACTGACGTGGGTGGAGGAAGACGACATCGGGATGAACAAGATTCCGTGTTCAAACCCAGTCGCCTCCAGATACCGCAGTACCTGATTATGCCCGTTCCGTACAGCACTGGCGAGATAGCCAGTTCGCTTGACCTCGATGATCACGCTCAGGTTATCGCTGCCGATGATCAAATCCGCCCGCAACGATCTATAACCTGCAAGTACGACCTCACGCCTGATTGAAATTCCAGGAGAGACTGTCTCAAGGAATGC
>DATING010000188.1:0-2129 GCA_035474555.1 Longimicrobium sp.
ACGCCGTCCAGCATGGGGCTGGAGAACACGATGCGCGGCGCCACGGCACCGGGCCGGCGCGCCTCGGCCCGCCAGTACTGCAGCGTGTCCAGGTAGCTTCCCATCTCGCGCACGCCGGTGACGCCGTGCGCCAGGAACAGGGGCCAGAAGTGCCGCGCCCGCCCCTCGCGCGAGGTGTGCACGTGCATGTCCCACAGGCCGGGGATCACGTAGCGCCCGGGCGCGTCCACCACCCGCGCGCCGGCGGGGATGCGCGCCTGCGCGGCCGGGCCCGTCCACGTGATGCGGTTGCCGTCCATGAGCACGGTGTGGTCGGCGCGCAGCCCGCCGCTGTCCACGTCCACGATGGTGACGTGCGTCAGCGCCAGCCGCTCCTGCTGGGCCGCCGCCGGCAGCGCGCCGGCAAGGGCGAGGCAGGCGCAGAGCAGGGTACGCGATCGGCTCATGGGGCGGTCCTTTGTGGGGCTCGGTGGATGGTCGTCCGTGCGCAGGGCCCGCGCGTCCGGTCCGGAACGCGCGCGGGAGGTACACGATTACCGGCGGATGCCCGTCCGCGCAAGGAACCGTCGTGAAACAAGGGCGGCGGCCAGGGGTGCGATCCGGCCTGCGGAACGGGTGGATGATCGGCGTGGATGCGAAACGGCCCGCGACCGAATGCCGGTCGCGGGCCGTCGTTCGCCTGCCGGTGCGGCGACGTCAGGGCAGGCTGCCGCCGGGGAGCAGGATGGCGATGGCGCCCTGCTGGTGGTTGAGCCCAAAGCGGGTCTGCGCCTCCAGCGGCGGAAAGTACAGGATCGCCGCCGTCTGTCCGCTGGGGAGCCGGTGCAGCCCGGACAGGGGGCGGATGCTCGTGTCCGTGTAGTAGCGCACGCGGGTGTCCACGGCCATGGACGTCGCGCCGCGCTGCTGCAGCCACGTGGGGCGCAGGATGCGCACGGCCTCTTCGGCGTGGGTGATCCGCTGGGCGCGCATCTCCTCCACCGTGATCACGTTGCGGTTGAAGCGCGGGGCGCCGGCGGCCGGCGCGCCCGCGGTCTGCGTCTGGCTTCCGGCGCACGCGGCCAGCAGGGCGGCAGCGGCAAGGGCAATCAGCTTTCTCATGGTTTCTCTCCTCGGACGGCGTGGAGCGGGGAAGGGGTTCGGGAAGTTTTGTCGAGGGGTGGATCACGTGCACGCCCATCATCAACTAAAGCGTTAGTAGATGATAGTCCGCTCTCTCTTGGCTGTCAACTATCTTTTTAGTAGTACGAGCGGACGGGCTCGCGACGACGAAGATCGTCACGATGGGGGCGTACGGTGCGCAAGCTAAACGGGTTTCATGGATTGGACAATGGCGCAAAACAAGTGTGTTTTGCGCCACGGTGGGGGCATGCAGGCGTGGATGTGCTTGCGGCGGATGGAGATCAGCCGATGGCCTCGTCGGCGAGGCGGTCCAGGTCGGGGCCGGTGATGCGGTGGACGGTCCACTCGTCCATGGGCTGAGCGCCGAGCGAGCGGTAGAAGCGGATGGCGGACTCGTTCCAGTCCAGCACCCACCACTCCAGCCGGCCGCAGCCCCGCTCGCGCGCCAGCCGGGCCAGGTGCGCCAGCAGTGCGCGTCCCGCGCCGCGGCCGCGGGCCTCAGGGCGGACGTACAGGTCTTCCAGGTAGAGGCCGGGCTGCGCCACGAAGGTCGAATAGTTGTGGAAGAAGAGGGCAAATCCCAGCGCCTCGCCGTCCTCCTCCGCGATCACCACCTCGGCCGCCGCCCGCGCGCCGAACAGCGTGTCGCGCAGCCGCGCTTCCGTGGCGACCACCTCGTGCAGCAGCCGCTCGTACTCCGCCAGCTCGCGGATGAACCGCAGGATCAGCGGCACGTCGGGCTCCGTCGCCGGGCGAATGCGGACGGATGCGGCGCCGTCGGTCACCGTTCCATCCACCGCGACATCAGGTGGGCGATGCGGCGCATGCGCGGGCCGTACGGCGGATAGTAGAGCGGCGCCAGGCTCCAGCGGCCGGCGTGCAGCACCGCGCGCTCGTGGCTGAAGGCGCGGAAGCCGGACAGCCCGTGGTAGCTCCCCTGGCCGCTCTCCCCCACGCCGCCAAAGGGAAGGTCCGGGTTGGCCAGGTGGCAGATGACGTGGTTGACG
>DATING010000189.1:0-2020 GCA_035474555.1 Longimicrobium sp.
GCGTCCTGCACGCGCGTGTCGTTCTCCCGGTGCGACTCGCGGATCTCGCTGTCCTCCAGCAGGCTGCGCAGCCGCTCGGCGCTGGCCGCCTGCCCGGGGTGCGGGCGGGCCCGCATCAGCGCGGGATGGAACGGGGCCGGCGTGCCCATCAGCCCCTCCAGCGACATGGCCCCCGCCACGTCCGCCGTATCCACCGCCCGCTCGGCGCCGCGCAGCAGCAGCGCGCCGATGCCGGCCATGAACTGCGTGCCGTTGTTGAGCGCCAGCCCCTCCTTGGCCTGCAGCCGCAGGGGCTCCAGCCCGGCCCGCCGCAGCGCCTCGCCCCCGGGCAGGATCTCGCCGCCCACCTCCGCCTGCCCCTCGCCCACGAGCACCAGCGCCAGGTGCGACAGCGGCGCCAGGTCGCCGGACGCGCCCACGGAGCCCTGCTCGGGGATCACGGGATGGATGCCGTGGTTCAGCAGGTCCACCAGCCGCTGCACCACGACCGGGCGCACGCCGGAAAAGCCCTTCGCCAGCACGTTGGCGCGCAGCAGGGTCATGGCGCGCGTCTCCGTTCGCGGCAGGGGGGCGCCCACGCCGCACGCGTGGCTGCGGATCAGGTTGATCTGCAGCTCCTCCAGCCGGTCGGGGGGGATCGGCGTCTCCGCCAGACGACCGAAGCCCGTCGTGACGCCGTAGACGGTGGCGCCCCCGGCCAACGCGCGCTCCACGACGGCCCGCGAGCGGAGGATGCGCTCCTCCGCGCCCGGCGCCAGCGCGACGCGCGTGTCCAGGTCCGTGGCGACGCGCTCCACGTCCTCCAGCGTCAGGGTGCTGCCGTCGATCTCGATGCGGTGGGGCATGGGGCGCCGTGTGCGGTGAAAGGGGCCGGAAACGCGGGAAGATAAGCGATGCCCGGCGACCGGGACAACCGGCCGCCGGGCATGCGCCACCGTGCGCGCAGGCGTGTCAGGCGGTGTCGGATGATGGATCGGATGCGCGCGCCAGCTCGTCCAAGACGGAGGGGCGCGACGGCGTCCACCCCAGCCCGCGCGCCCGCTCCGCCGAGACCTGCTGGTCCAGCGCCAGCGCGTCCGCGTAGAGCCCCAGCCGCGCCCGCGCATCGTCCAGCGGCCACGGCTCCGCCCGCGCGCCGGTCGCCCGCGCCGCCGCCTCCGCCACCTCGCGCGCGGGAAGCGACGGGCCGGCCGCGTTCAGCACGGTGCCGGTGGGCGCGGCCAGGGCGAGCACGTACAGCGCCGCCAGGTCGTCCACGTGCACCAGCGGCCAGCGCTGCGACCCGTCGCCCACGTAGCGCACGACGCCCTTCTTCCGCCCGCTGGCGAGGAACCCGCCCGGCGTCCCCCCGCCCCGCCCGTAGACCACGCCCGGGCGCAGGACCACGGAGCGGACGTCCCGCGCCGCCGCGTCCGCCACGAGACGTTCGACGGCCGGCCGCCACGCGACGATCGCGGCGGCGTTCACGGGCGCATCGTCATCCGCCACCGCATCCCCCGTCGCGCCGAGCACCCAGATCCCGCTGGTGTAGATGAACGGCGTTCCGCTCCCCGCCAGCGCATCCAGCAGCGCGTGCACGGCGGCCGTATCCACCTCCGCCTGGTCCGCCGCCCCGGTCGCGGCCGCGTGGATGGTCGCATCCGCCTCCCGCGCGCCGCGGGCGAGCACGTCCGCGTCCGCCAGCGAGCCGCGCAGCGCCGTGCATCCCGCCGCCTCCAGCCGCCGCGCCGCCTCGTCCGAGCGCGCGAGCCCCACCACCTCGTGCCCCGCCGCACGCAGCGCCTCCGCCACCGCCCCGCCCACGTATCCCGTCGCGCCCGTCACGAACACCCGCATCGTCCCCTCCTCCGCTGGAGTCGCCCATCCGCATCCTGAACAGCGATACGCGAACGGGGATGATGGCGCAACCCATCCACCGATCCGATCCACAACGGGCCTGGTTCGATCAATGGGCCACGCGAGACGCGATCCGCCCGCGACGGTGTCCGCGGAGGCGGACAGTGTGACGTTGTAGCCGCGA
>DATING010000190.1:0-1555 GCA_035474555.1 Longimicrobium sp.
GCCCCTCTGGTGCGCGTGCAAGCTCCACCGAGGCGTGGAACGCCCCCAGCAGCGGCAGGCTGCGCACGTCGCCCATGAAGATCCGCCCGCCCGGCCGCAGTGCTGCGGTCGCGCCCTCCAGCACGCGCAGCAGGTAGTCCAGGTCCGGAAAGTACTGCGCGACCGAGTTGACCACCACCAGGTCGAACCCCGCCCCCGCGTAGTCGTCCAGCCGGTCGGCCTCGCGCTCGGAGAGGGTCACCTGCGGCAGCCCGGCGACGTGCCGCCGGACGTGCTCCAGCGCCACCCCCGAGAAGTCGGTCCCGTGGTAGGCGCGCGTGTGCGGCGCCACGCGGAACAGCAGCAGCCCCGTCCCGCACCCGACCTCCAGCACCCGCTCCGGACCGAGGGCCAGGATGCGATCCGTCGTGTCCTCCACCCACGCGCGCATCTCCTCGCGCGGGATCGGCTCACCCGTGTAGCTGCTGTTCCACCCCTTCAGCGCCAGGGTTGGATCTTCTTCCTCCTCGTCCTGCGCGTAGATGTCCTCGAAGAGCGTTTCCCACTCGGACACCGGCTCGCCGCCGTCGACGGCCTCCACGCCGTCGGCGGCAGGGACCACGTAGGCGACCAGCCGCCGGTCCCCGGGAACGTCCTCCCTGGCCACCACGACGGCCTCCAAGACGCCCGGCTGCCCGCGCAGCACGGCCTCCACCTCGCCGGGCTCGATGCGGAAACCGCGCACCTTGACCTGCTCGTCGGCGCGCCCCAGGAACTCCAGGACGCCGTCCGCGCGCCAGCGGGCGCGGTCGCCCGTACGGTAGGCGCGCTCCGGCCCGGCGCCGACGAATTTGTCCGCGTTCAGCTCCGGCCGCCCGAGGTAGCCCCGCGCGACGCCTCCGCCCGAGATCCACACCTCGCCGGGCACGCCCATCGGCGCCATCTCGCCGCGGGGGCCACGGACGGCCAGGCGCACCCCCGGCAGCGGCCGCCCCAGCGGGTGCCCGGCCACCGCACCCTCCGCGGGCACCGCATACGTCGCGCAGATGATCGTCGCCTCGGTCGGACCGTAGAGGACGCACGTCCGGGCCGCGGGGAAGAGCGCGCGCATGTCCTCCAGCAGGTCGGGCGACACGGTGTCTCCGCCCACCAGCAGGAGCCGCAGCGAGGAAAGCGTCCGCCCGCCCCGCACCGCCTCCACCACCTGCCGCATCAGCGCGGGGACGGCGTGCAGGACGCTCACGTCTCCCACCGCCTCCACCAGTGTCTCCGGGTCCCGCGCGACCTCGTGGGGGACGATCCGCACCGCGCCCCCCACGAGGAGCGGCGTGACCAGCTCCAGCAGCGAGATGTCGAAGGCGGTCGAAGCAAGCGCCGCCACCACGTCACCGGGGGCGAAGTCGAGCGTTTCCAGGCTGGCACCGAGGGTGTGGGTGAGCTGCGCGTGCTCCACCATCACCGCCTTGGGCGTGCCCGTAGATCCCGACGTGTTGATCAGGTAGGCCAGGTCGCCCGGCAGCTCGTCCGCCGTCGCCGCGCCGCTCTCCGCCGCTCCCTCCCGGGGCGTGGTAGCCCC
>DATING010000191.1:0-1891 GCA_035474555.1 Longimicrobium sp.
GATTCTCCGCGCCCTTCGCCGTTTTTCATCGAGTGACGTCAGCCGACCGGGGAAGGGAAGGGCACCAGGATCGGGAGATCGCTCCTGCCGGCTATTCCCTATTCCCTGTCCGTCCCTCTCACCGCCGTGCCGGCCCCAGCCGCGGCGCGGCGGTGGAGACCCCCAGCCGCAGCGTGTGGTTCAGCACGTTCTGCGTCAGGTTGCGGTTGCTGAAGGCCGTGGCCTCGCTCTGGAAGAGGTAGTTGTACCGCTTCTGCAACGTGTACTCGGCGTCCAGGCGCAGGGGGCCCACCGCGATCGCGCCGCGCAGGCCGCCCATCATGCTCACGTCGTGGCCCAGGAAGGTGTTGGGCCCGCCCGGCTTGTCGTAGTACGCGTCCTCCGCCCAGCGGATGCGCCCCACGAACGCCCCGCCCCGGCCCCGGCCCCGCAGCCAGTCCACCGCCAGCCACTGCCCGCTGGCGCCCGGCCCCACCGAGGCGCCCAGCACCTGCCCCTCGTGCGTGTACCCCTGCGGCACGGTCCTGCTGGCGTACCAGCTGCCCTGGTACAGAAACGCGAAGGTGGGGCTTTCCTCCACGTAGGTGTGCTCCGCCTGCAGGCGGATTTCGCCGGACCCCGCGGGGCGCAGCCACTGCAGACCCAGCGTGTAGCCCTGCGTGTGCTCCGGCGTCTCCAGCAGCGCGCGCGTGTTGATGGGCAGTCGCGTGCGCGCCCACTCCACGTAGAACTCCGCGCCCTGCTGCGGCACCACCACCCGGCCCCACAGCGCGGTGATCTGCTCGTAGCGGTCCGGGTCCACGGGGTCGCCCTCCTCCTTCCAGCGGGTGAACACGCGGGCGCCCCCGGCCAGGGCGTCGCCCGCGCCGTCCGCGGGCGTGTGCACCGTGCGGGCGAGGCCCAGCGACAGCGTGCGCCAGGGGGAAACGACGAGCGCCGCCGCGCTGAGCGACCGCCACCCGCGCGCGGTCCCCCGCTCGCGCGCGTACCACTCCGAGTCGCGCAGGGCCCCCGAGATCCACCGCGCCTCCACCTGGCCCACGGGGGTGCGCAGCGGCCGCGCCGTGCGGACGAACAGGTGCCCGAAGCCCGCCGCCTGGTTGCTGAGCAGCAGCGCGTTGCGGATCCCCGGCCCCCACCACTCGTTCTCCGTGGCGGCGCCCACGGCCACGGGGCCCGCGGTCACCGTGAGCGACGACTGGCCGGGGCGCACCTGGCCCAGCGACCCGTCGCCCATGCGGTAGGGAAGGTCGATGGAGTGCTCGCCCACCTGCCACGGCGGCAGGTACGCCGCGGAGTCCATCGCCGCCCACGCGGGGGGGATCAGCGAGTCGAAGGCGGCGTTGGCGGACCAGGTGAGCTCCGGCGCCACGATCAGCCGCACGGGCCCGGCCTGCACCCCCACCCCCGCCCGCAGCAGCAGGTTGGATCCCCGCCCCGACCACAGGGCGCCGTCGTTGAGCCCGAAGGGGATGTCGGAGTTCCACCCCAGCTCCGCCTCCGGCGCCACGATCCACACCCGCGCCGGGCCGCCGGATCCGCCGGGGGCGAACGTCGAGGGGGAGCGGAGCAGGTAGCCCGTAGACGGTGCCTCGCCCCGCAGCTGGGCCGCGCGCAAGGCCTCGTCCTGCGCGCCCCCCGCGGTGTTCAGCGGCTGCAGGAGGGTCGATGCCGCGGCGGCGGGCCCGGGCGCCGCGGTGTCCATCCCCGCGGCGTCGGCGGCCGGCGGAGCGGGGGGCGGCGCCGCGTCCGACGGGGCGGTGGAGGCCTGGGCGGACAGGAAAGACGGGACCGCCGCCAGCACCAGCGCCAGCAGCGGGGGCAAGATACGCAACGGCATAGGCGCGGCGGATGCGGGACACGCGGCCGGAGAGCGGCCTAGACACGATCT
>DATING010000192.1:0-8864 GCA_035474555.1 Longimicrobium sp.
GCCCCCGCCCCCGCCCCCGCCTCAGCCATCTGCTGTTCGCCGAGGCTACGAGCGCGCGTGCACGCCCGTCTCGCGGTGCACGAAGCCGAAGTAGCCCAGGCCGGCCGCCAGCACGGCGTGCAGCCAGATGTCGTGGCTGCCGATGGGCACCAGCCCGAACATGCTGTCGCTGATGAACGCCATCACCACCAGCACGGCGTAGATGATGGCGCCGATGCGGCAGTATGACCGCGCGGCGTCGTGCCTGCGCGAGGCCAGCACGCCCCACACGCCGAACGCCAGATGCACCAGGTTGTGCAGCAGGTTCACGGGAAACAGGTTCAGCAGCCGCGGCGCCGTCTCCGTATCGGCCTTCATGCTCATCCCGTCCGGCACCAGCAGGCCCAGCACGCCCACCAGCAGAAACACCACGCCGAAGACCATCGCGACCTTTTGTGTCGTCGTCCTCATGGTGCGCCACCTCGAACCGTATGTGAGTTGGGGAAAGCTTCTTGCGCAGGGAGCTGCGGCAAGATGCAGGCGACAACCGTTTCAGCACGGAGGCGAGAGCCATGAAGCGATACGACGATCCGTACTTCCGCGGCTATCCCATGGGCCCGGAGTGGGGCCGCCCGCACCGCGACCCCAACTGGCACGACGGCGCATACCACGGCACGCGCATGGAATGGAGCCACGGCCAGGGCGCCTACGGCTTCCACCGCCAGCAGCACGAGCGCGACCTGCAGGGGTACGGCGGCGCGGACGGCATCTACGACGAGGGCCCGGGCGGCTACAACCGCGAGGGGCAGTTCGAGCACCCGTACTTCCAGGGGCAGATGCAGCATCCCCGCTCGCGGCCCATGCAGCACGGCTACGACGCGGGCATGCGCCACGTGGAGAACGGCGGCGTGCACCACGACACGCGCTTCCTGCGCCAGTACAACGCGCACAGCCCCGGCCTGCGCGGCGGCTACGACCGCTCGTACGGCTGGGCGCCGGCGGGGCCGCGGGAGGGCAACTTCACCAACCCGGGCGTGCGCGGCCGCCCGAACGAGCGGGGCTACGCCGGCTACAACCGCGGCGGCTTCGCGCCCGAGCAGGGCCCGCCGCTCAACCCCCGCAAGGGCTGACGGCACCCGGCGCCGGCGCGCGGCCGGAACGCAAAACCGGGCTCCCTCGACTGGAGGGAGCCCGGTTTCGCGTCCGGTCCGGCCTGGCTTTTTACTTTTCCGCGATCCTGGGATGCGGAGCCGGAGGGGAGCCTCTTACCTCACGCAAACTAGATCCGCAAAAAGAATGGGCCTCACGCAGAGACGCAGAGGCGCGGAGAGAAAACAACGGGAGAAAAGACGAGCAGAGGCCGCCGCTCCTCTTCTGTTTGCTTTTTCTCTTCTCTCTGCGTCTCCGCGTCTCTGCGTGAGCAACGTCTTTTCCGGATCCGGTATCAGCCGTGCAGCGACGGCACCGCCCGCCGCGGGTCCGCGCCCAGGATGGAGCGCACCCGCTTTCCGGCCCGCAGGCGCATCAGCTGCCGGGCCGCGATGGCGATCATCGCCAGGTACAGGATCGACTTGGACAGGTGGACGTGCGAAGGCCGGGGAGACCACTGGCCCGCCATGTCGATCCGCGACAGCGCGGCGAACCAGAGCACGCTCAGCGCCAGCACAAAGGCGTTCACCCCCAGTGCCGCCCACAGGCTGCGGTCCATGGCACTGGTGGTCAGGCCCAGGAACAGCAGGCCCATCAGGGCCAGCAGCTCCATGATGTCCAGCACCGCCACGGCGGTGTAGTGCGTCAGGGCAGAAAACGCTTCCTCGTTCCAGCCCACGTACGCGCCCGCGGCCATCCCCGCCAGCAGCAGCGAAAACGCGATGGAAGGCGCCGGAAGCGGCCGTTCCCGGCGGGCCCGCACCAGCACCACGCCCAGCACCAGGCAGTACGCCGTCAGCAGGAACGTGCGGCTGTGGTTCATCACGGGGTGAACGAGCCCGGCCGTCTCCCACATCCACGAGCCGGGACCGCTCCGGAACGCCACGATGTTGTAGATGGCGTGGAGGCTGGCGTTGACTCCACGCAGGCAGAACATGGCCGCCGTAAGCGCCCACCCGTACCGGAACACGCGCTCGCTCGCCGGGAGCGAACGCGTGACCCCGAGGGCGAGCACCCCGAACAGCAGGTGCAGGGCGGCGATGGCCGCCTGGGCGCCGAGAGCAAGCATGGGCTCGCCTCAGGTGCCGGTCGGGGGTTCCTTCTGGCAGTGCGGCGGGCACGTAAACGCGTCGTTCATCACCGTGAACGACTCCGTGGCGTCGAACTTCGTGGCCACCATGGGGTCGCGCGCCTCGTCGTACAGCGAGAGCCGCAGGCCCGCCAGCTGGTGGTTGGGGTCGTCGATGGTGACGGTGATGTCGCGCGTGCTGCCGTTCTTGCCCTTGAGCCGGATGACGTGCTTCTTGGGATGGCCGTTGCTGCAGTCCACCGGCGTGCTGCGGTCCTGCTCGTACAGCGTGTGCTTTTCGCCGTTCTTGCCCTCGATCACGCAGGAGCTGGCGAACGCCGGGTGAAACGAGACGTCGTACTTGTCGTGCCTGGTAACGTGCTTGAGCTCGCGGATGTGCCGCTGGTCGTCCATGCCGCTCTTGTCCTGCGCGTACGGCGCGTGCGTCTCGCCGTCCTCGCGCTCGAGCACGGCGGTGCCGGCCAACCCGGGCGAGACGTCGTACTCGCCGTGCGGGGGAACGTGATTGAACTCGTTGATGTGCTTCTGATCGTTCATGCTGCCTCTTCGGAGTGCGACAGGAAGGAATCGGGGAGGGAACTGCGGGTACCCCGTAGTGCGGGCACCCCGTAAAAGTGCACTCTTCCGCCGGAACGGGCAAGTGCATCTGATTCGTGCTGCTACGGTTGGGGCGCGCTCACGTCACGGGCGAGCGCAGGGTGTACATGCGCTCGAACAGGGCGGGAACACGTTCTCCCGCGCCGGCCAGGCGCAGACGCCGGGCGGCCAGCAGGCTCATCCCCAGGGCCAGGCCGACAGCTACCCAGTAGAAGAAGTACCACGCCTCCGAGGCCCGGATCACGCTCCACCAGGCGATGAGGGTGAACAGGCTCACGCTCAGGGTTTCCTTGAGCGTGTACAGGGCCAGCGACAGCCACAGCAGCTGGTCGATGCCGTCGTTCAGCACCGCGGCCAGCAGCGCGCCCATCAGGATCACGGCGGTGATCGTGCTCAGCACGGCACCCCCTGTACCCAATCCGTACAGGTTGTTGATGGAGGGCATCTGGACTGCCACGGCCGTGAACACCACGACGCAGACGGTCAGCAGTACGGGGGCAAGGTGCGCCGCCCGAAGCGCCCAGCGCCGGCGCGTGACCAGCAGGGCCAGCAGGATGAGCGCGAACACCACGCCCAGGAGCCCTCGCGCCAGGTTGGCGCCCACGGACCACGTGGCCACCCACTGGAGGAGCGCGGACTCCTTTCCCCTCCACTTTCCCAGGGACCATCCAACGGCGGCGAGCACCGATTGCCCGGTGGAGTAGACGCCCGTCAGCAGGAAGTAGGCGGCGGTCACCCCCCAGGCCAGCGTGGCGCGATCGTGCCGCACCGGTCCGGCACGGCGCCACACCTGCAGGGCGAGCACGCCATACAGCAGCAGGAACCCGCACGCCAGCAGCTGCTGCACGAAGGTGATCACGGGATCACGTGGGGCACGCGGGCGGGCACAGCACGGGCGCGTCCTCGATGACCAGCGTGAAGTCCACCTCCCCCTCCCCCCCGTTGCAGGGCGGGTCGCCCAGGAGCGACTCCACGGCCTCGCCCACGCCGGAAAGCAGGGAGCCGGGCTTGACGGCCTCGGGCTTCTTGAACTGGACCTCGATGCGGCCAATCGCCTGGCCGGGGTCGTCGATCTGCAGGAGGATGCGGCGCTCCGGGGAGGGCGCCGAGAACTCCAGGACATTGGACGGCCACGGCTTGTCGGAGCCGGGAGGGAGGTAGAAGGGCACGTTGGGGTCCTGGTTGTACAGGTCGGTCTCGACGCCGTCCTTGAGTACCGCCAGCCGGCGCACGAAGCCCGGGTACAGGCTGGCGCGGTAGCCGTCCTTCTCTACGATCACGGTGGGGTTCGAAGGTTCATGCATGGGAAATGTCGTTCTGGTGTCGCTCATCAAGGCCTCCGGCGAGATGAACAAAGGGACCACGGCCTGTCCCCAAAGTGCTCCAAAGCGTCACCAAACGCAAGAATTTCGTTGCCGGGAGCAGCGGCCCGCCGGGGCTGCCGGGCGCCGGGCGCGGCGCTTGCGGCCGGTTGGCTGCGCGGGGCGGGCGGCGCAAAGGTTCTGTATATCGCGCAACGCTTAACCCGTGGTTATCCGAACGTCCCCGGGCGCATGCTTCTTCGCCGCGGGTACGTGGAGCCCGCCGTCCGCGCCCCCGCCGTCCGGCGGGCGGCGCGGCACTGAACGTCGTCCGCAACCGATCGAGAGGGCTGGGCCATGAACCACCGCCTGTTGACGCTCCTCGTGGTGCTCGCCGCCGGGTGCGCGCCGCCGCCGCCGGCCGCGGGGCCCGCGCCCGCGCCCGACGCCGTCAAGCGCGTGCGCATCGTGCACACGAACGACTTTCACGGCCGGCTGCTGCCCCAGACGGCAAACGGGCGCAGCCTGGGGGGCTCGGCCGTGCTGGCGGCGCACTTCGACAGCGCGGCGGCCCGTTTCGACGGGCCCACGATCATCCTCTCCGCCGGCGACGACATGCAGGGCACCGCCATCAGCAACCTGAGCTGGGGGCGGGCCACCATCGCGGCGCACAACGCGTCCGGCTACGATGCGGCGGCCGTGGGCAACCACGAGTTCGACTGGGGGCAGGACACGCTGCGGGCCCGCATCGCCGAGAGCCGCTTTCCCTGGCTGGCGGCCAACCTCTTCGTCGCGGGGACGCGCACGCAGCCGGCGTGGGTGCGGCCCTGGGTGATGATCGAGCGCGGGGGCGTGCGCACGGCGGTGATCGGCATCGCGCTGGAGACCACGCCGGAGATCGTGCTGGCGGGGCGCACGGCGGGGCTGGAGTTCGGCGACGAGGCGCCGGCCATCGACCAGGCGGCGCGCGAGGCGCGGGCGGCGGGGGCGGACTTCGTGGTGGTGACGGCGCACGTGGGCGCGGCCTGCGAGCGCGCGGGCACGGCCCCCGACGAGGCCTCCGCCGAGTGCCGGGGCGAGATCCTGGAGATCGCGGACGCGCTGGCGGAGCCGGTGGACCTGATCGTGGGCGGGCACACGCACCAGCGCGTGCTCACGTCGGAGGACTCCATCCCCCTGGTGGAGGCGGCGTCGTACTCCACCGCGTACAGCGTAACGGACCTGGAGCGGCGCGGCGGGCGCGCCGTGGCCACGCGCAGCGAGGTGCGTTCGTCGTGGGCGGACGAGGTGTCGCCGGACACGGGCGTGGCGCGGGTGGTGGAGGCGTGGAACCGGCGCGTGGGGCCGGTGCTGGAGCGCGTGGTGGCCACCTCCGCGCAGCCGCTGGAGCGCGCCCGCACGGAGAACGCGCTGGGCAACCTGGTGGCGGATGCCCTGCGGGTGCAGACGGGGGCGCAGGCGTCGCTCATCAACAACGGCTCCGTGCGCCGCGACCTGCCGGCCGGCCCGCTGAGCTGGGGCGTGCTCTTCGAGCTGCAGCCGTTCGCCAACGCGCTGGTGACGACGGCCGTGACGGGCGCGCAGCTGCGCGAGGCGCTGGAGAACGCCGTCCGCGGGGAGCAGCCCAGCGCGCACATCTCCGGGATGACGGTGCGCTGGGACCCGTCGGCGCCGGAGGGCCGCCGCATCCGCGAGATCCGACTTTCGGACGACACGGTGGTGGATGACGACGACACGGTGACGCTGGGGCTGTCCGAGTTCGTGGCGACGGGCGGCGACCGCTACACCTCCCTGGCGCAGGGGCGGACGACGCGCACGGCCCTGGTGGACCTGGATGCCGTCATCGCCTACCTGCAGGCGCTCCCGCAGCCGATCCGCGCGCCGGACGTGGGACGGTGGGTGGTAGTGCGGTAGTGCGGGAGTGCGAAAGTGCGAAAGTGCGAAAGTGCGAAAGTGCGAAAGTGCGAACGGAGGCCCGGCGGCATGCCGGGCCTTCTCGCGTGGAGCCCCGGCATCGAGCCTGAGCGGCTAAAGCCGCCGCTGGGAAAGCGGTAAGCCCTGTCTCGCGCGACGCGCTTGCGAACAGGGCTTCAACGGCTCGAAGGGCGCTTCGGTGCACCGGGACGGCTCGTGCTGGGGCAGTCCGCGAAGGCGGACTTCGTGAATTTCCAGCGGCGAATTCATTCGCTCGGGACCCCGGCGGGACTTCGCATCCGCGCTCCGATGGCGTGCCGGGGACCGCGCCTCGGTGCACCGGGGCGGTTCGTGCACGGGAGTCCGCGCAGGCGGACTTCGTGTAGTTGTTGCGGTGAATTCATTCGCTCGGCTGGAGGGTGGCGGGGATGCCGGAGTCTCCTGCGGCTGGAGGGTGCCCGGGGTGTCGGAAGGGCCGGTTGGGCGACTTGTCCAGCGGAAACCCGGCGAAAACTGTCATCCCTGGGAAGCGCGCACCGTCACTCGACCTTCATCAACCCTCCCCCAGGGGTTTTGGGGGGAGGGTGGGCGAGTCATGCGAGCCCGGGTGGGGGCGCTTTCGGGCCCCGCCCCGGTGCACCGAACCGATCTGCCGAACCTGAAGTTTGTTTGTGATGCTGTCGATCGAGATGATCCGAACCCCGCGCGCCGTCCTCGCCGCGCTCGCGATGCTGCTCGCCGCCTGCCAGTCGCCGCCCCCGCAGGGCGACGCGGAGGCGGATGGCGGCGCGTCGAGCACATCATCTCCGGTAGCCACTGCCGAGGCCGCGACCCGTGCGGAAGCGCGTCGGGCGGATCCGGCGGATACGGTGCTGCTATCGCAGGCGCTGCAGCGCGCGGCGGAGCTGCCCCGGCTGCGCGGCATGCTGGTGTGGCAGGACGGCGACGTCGTGCTGGAGCGCTTCGTGGGCAGCGCGGGCGCGGACCGCCCGACGAACATCAAGTCCGCGTCCAAGAGCGTGCTGTCGGCGCTCGTGGGCGTCGCCATCGCGGAGGGGCACATCCGCGGCATCGACCAGCCCATCAGCGACTTCTTTCCGGCGTACTTCGCGCGCGCGGACGTGGATCCGCGCAAGCGGCAGATCACCGTGGGCAACCTGCTTTCCATGCAGTCGGGGCTGGAATCCACCAGCTTCAACGAGTACGGCGCCTGGGTGCAGAGCTCCAACTGGGTGAACGCCGCCCTCGCGCAGCCCATGGTGGACGCGCCCGGCGGCCGCATGCTGTACAGCACCGGCAGCACGCACCTGCTCTCCGCCATCCTGACCCGGGCCACCGGCCGCAGCACCTGGCAGTACGCCAACGAAAAACTGGCCGAGCCGCTGGGCTTTCGCATCCGCCCGTGGCAGCGCGATCCGCAGGGCATCTACTTTGGCGGCAATGACATGTACCTCACGCCGCGGCAGATGCTGGCGTTCGGCCAGCTGTGGCTGAACGGCGGCTTGCACGGCGAACGGCAGGTGGTACCGGCCGCGTGGGTGCGGGAGAGCGTGCGCCGGCGCACCACGTCCCCCTTCAACGGCCACGGATACGGGCTGGGATGGTGGACGCGCGAGGCGGGCGGGCGCGGCGTGCACTTCGCCTGGGGATATGGCGGGCAGTACGTGTTCGTGGTGCCGGAGCTGCGGATGGTGGCCGTCTTCACGTCGCAGTCCGAGGGCCCGCGCGACCGCGACCATCTGCCGGCGATTCACCGGATCGTGGACGAGAACCTGCTGCCGGGGGCGGCGGCCAGACTGCAGGGAACAGGGAATAGGGAATAGCGAGAAGGGACGAGCATGGCCCGGTCGCCTCTCGACGAGGGCGGCCGGGCCATCCGTTTACAGCGTCTGTGGTTGTGGATAGATTCCGGCGCGTTTCATCCCTCCGCCGTCCTCTTCCCCCGGTCATCCCATGCGTTTGATCTCTCTCGCCGCGCTCGTGGCGGTGGTGGCCCTCGCCGGCTTCGTGGCGGATGCGGGCGCACAGGCGCCGGCCGCGCGGTGCACCGTGATCCCGGACACGGTGCTGGGGCCCACCGACTGGCAGATCCGCGAGCGGCAGGAGCTGCGGGAAAAGATCGCGGCGCAGCTCACGGCGGATGGCGCGCCGGCGGAGGGCCTGCTGTTCGTGGACGTGGACACGGCGCGCGTGGGCACGGTGCGGTTCCTGGACGTGGAGCTGGCCGACAGCACCATCCAGTCCGCCACCTCCGTCGTCGCCGAGTACCTGCGCGCGCTGGAGCGGGGACGCGCGTACCAGGCGCTCATCCGCGTGGACGGCGAGTATCCCGCCGTGCTCCCCGGCCGCACCCGCTGCCAGCCGATGCTGGAAAGCGCGGCGACGATGGTGGAGGGGCTCGATGCCGTGGCCCAGCGCCATCCGCTGTGGGGCAAGGTCACGCGCAACATCGTGAAGCACGCGGACGTGCTGCTGGTGGTGAACCGCGAGGGCGGCGTGTCGTGGGTGCAGGTGCTGCGGCCCACCGGCGACGAGCACCTGGACCCGTTCGTGGAATCCATCGCATCGCAGCTGCGCTTCAAGGCCGTGACGCTGGACGGCACCCCCATCGACAGCCGCCTCCGCTTCCGCCTGACCTTCACCATCCGGTAGCCCGCCCCGCCGCGAGCCCCATCCCAGCCCCGTCCGCGCACCGGACGGGGCTTCGTCGTTCGACGGGCCGCCGTTGCCTGCTATTCCCTATTCCCTACTCCCTATTCCCTGCAGTTCAGTTGACGCGCCCCCCCGCCCGCGGGCAGATTACCGTCCCCGCGCCGAGCTTCCGCGCGGCTCAA
>DATING010000193.1:0-9485 GCA_035474555.1 Longimicrobium sp.
TGGTGGCCCCGTGACGCGCGACTACGAGGAGCAGGTGGGCCGTGCCTTCAATCGCGACGCGTCGGCCGGCACGCAGGACGACTACTACGAGCACGACGCCTTCCGCGGCGACGAGGTGCGCCTGACGCTCTCCGAGGAGGAGCTGGCCGTCGGCAAGCGCCAGGTGAACGCGGGCGAGGTGGGCGTGCACAAGTACGTGGAGACGGAGCACGTGCACGAGAACGTGCAGCTTCGCCACGACGAGGTGGACGTGGAGCGCCGCCCCATCACCGATGGGATGGCCGCCGGCGGCCGCATCGGCGAGATCGGCGAGGAGGAGATCCGCATCCCCCTGCACGCCGAGGAGGCGGTGGTGGAGAAGCGCGTGGTGCCCACGGAGGAGATCGTGGTGCGCAAGCGCGAGGTGGTGGAGACGGAGGGCGTGGACGCCACGTTGCGCCGCGAGCACGCCGAGGTGGACCGCGAGGTCACCGACACGCACCTGCGCGACGGCCGCCTGGACGACGACAACCGCCGCATCTGACGCGGCGCGCCGGGCTGGAACGCGACGGCCCCTCCCGGACGTTTCCGGGAGGGGCCGCCGCGCGGCCCCGGGAAGACCCTCGCAAGTCTTTGTCGGCACACGACTTGCGAAAGCAGTAAGTCAACGGACGGCGGCTCAGAAACCCGTAAAAACCAGGAGACCAGCATGCTCGAGAAGCTTGGCGGCAGCCACGACCGCGACGACCTGCGCAACAACGACCTGCGCGACGGCACCATGCTGGACGCCGATCGGCAGCGCCTGGTGCGTGAGCGGATGGAAGCGCACGGCGTGACCGAGGACGAGGCGCTGCGCCTGGTGCTCAGCGAGGAAGAGCTCGCGATCGGCAAGCGGCAGGTAGCCGCGGGCGAGGTGGGCGTGCACAAGACGGTGGAGACGCGCCACGTGCACGAGAACGTGCAGCTGCGCCACGACGAGGTGGACGTGGAGCGCCGCCCCATCACGGACGGCTACTCGGCCACCGGCGCCACCATCGGCCAGGACGAGAACATCCGCATCCCCCTGCACGCCGAAGAGGCGATCGTGGAGAAGCGGGTGGTGCCCACGGAGGAGATCGTGGTGCGCAAGCGCGAGGTGGTGGAGACCGAGGGCGTGGATGCCACGCTCCGCCGCGAGCGTGCCGAGGTGGACCGCGAGGTCACCGACACGCACCTGCGCGACGACCGCCTGGACGACGACCGCCTGGGCCGCGTCTAACCGGCAGCCGCCGGCGCGGGCCTCCGGGTCCGCGCCAGCGAACGGGCACCCCGCCTCGCGCGGGGTGCCCGTTTTTTGTTTGGGCGGATGATCAGCGGGTGGCCAAATGGCGGACCGGCGTCAGGGCATCACCCCAGTTTTCTGGAAGCCGCCAAGTGCGCTTCGAGATCAGCAGCGAGGCGTGTGGCAGAACGTTTTGCTTTGGGCCACGTAGTTCCGTCGAGAACGATGGGATCGGGATCCACTTCCGCATCGCCAAAGTCCGTAAGCGCGCGGGCAATGTGGTATCCGACATCCAGGTCGATCTCTCCCGGATACATGCCGCGCAACGCGGCGAACATGCGGTCGGCTGTGTAGCCTCGGGCGGCGAGTGCGTGCAGATCGAAAAAGTCCTTCTTTGCCGAACGAGTGGAAACCGCGACCAGTTTCATCGCCGCAATCTCCTCCACCGTCGCCAAGCTTACTCCCTCCGCCACCCGCACCGGGTCCGTAAGCCACTGCCCGGGCACCTCGAACACTGACACCTTGCACCCCCGCACGGAGGCATGGACTGTACGCGGGTGGGAGATGTCGATCTGCGAATCGGGATCGAGATCCCTGAGCGCGCTGGCGATCCGATCCTGCTCGACATGGTCCAGCAGCCCGGGGGTCCGGGTGAACAGGTCCAGATCGTCTGATCGGCGGTGGCCGAAATCCCAGGCGAGCGCAGTTCCGCCCGCGAGCCGGTATGCCGACAAATCGCATGCGTCGGCGAGTGGTCCGGCGAGCAGGGCGGCCGGCCGGCTGACCGAAGGACGTGCGAGGGAGGGGAGGAGCGGATCTACGGACGCCACAGGCGATGGACTTTCTCTACCGCCGCCGACCGCTCAGGCAGCTGAAGGCGGCTCTTCCAAGCTCGATAGATTGGCGCGTCGAGCCGGTTCACACGCGCTCGCGCAACGGCCTGGACCTTCTCCGCGCCGTAGTATGCCAGCATCTGCTCGCGGAGCGCATCCGGTCCCACGTTGAGCACGCGGACGATCACGGATTCCGCATGCTGATCTGGATCAGGCGGACTTGCCCCCAGCTCCGGATAAACCGGGCCCAGCGCTTCACGAAAAGCTTTGATCGCCACGGGTACTCCCTAAAAGAGGTATCTTTTGATGATACCCGCTCACTTGCGTGCCGTTCAAAACTGAAGCCAGAAGCGGGGTCCGCCGGCCGCGTCTGCGATGGAGGGCGGCCGTGCAGTCCGCGCAGGCGGACTTCGTGCCGTTGTAGCCGCGGTTTCAACCGCCTGGACGGAAGGCCGCCCCCGTTGCACGCTCCCCCGGCCCGCCGTGCCCCGCTGTTGCTGGCTGTCCCCTGTAACCTGTCCCCTGTCCCCCGCCGTTCATCCCCACCCGGGCCCCCGCGCCGCGATGCTTCCCGCTCGCGCCCCGCCCTCCCTACGCATCCACCGGATGCGGCATCGCGCGCGGCGACGTCATCGCCTCGGGGGACAGGATCTCCGCCAGCACCTCGGGCGAGAGCCACGCCTTTTCCCGGATCAGGTCGTACACGCCGCGCCCCGTCATCAGCGCCTCGGTGGCCAGCTCCGTGCTGCGCTCGTAGCCGATGTACGGCACCAGCGCCGTCACCAGGCCAATGCTGTTCTCCACCATCCACCGCATGCGGTCCACGTTCGCGGTGATCCCCAGCACGCACCGCTCCCGCAGCACCACCGCGCCCCGGATCAGCATCCCCACGCTCTGGAAGAGGTTGAAGCCGATCACGGGCTCGAAGACGTTCAGCTGCAGCTGCCCCGCCTCGGCCGCCATGGTGATGGTCAGGTCGTTCCCCACCACCTGGAAGCACACCATGTTCACCACCTCGGGGATCACCGGGTTCACCTTGCCCGGCATGATGCTGGACCCCGGCTGCATGGGCGGCAGGTTGATCTCGCCGAACCCCGCCCGCGGCCCGCTGGAAAGCAGCCGCAGGTCGTTGCAGATCTTGCTGAGCTTCACCGCCACGCGCTTCAGGATGCCGCTCAGCTGCACGAATGCGCCCGTGTCGGAGGTGGCCTCGATCAGGTCCGGCGCCGTGATGATCTCCAGCCCCGTCACCTCGCGCAGCTTGGCGCACACGAGGCCGGCGTAGCGCGGGTCCGTGTTGATCCCCGTGCCGATGGCCGTGGCGCCCATGTTGGTTTCGCGGATGAGCGCGGCCGCCTCGCGCAGCCGCTCCATGTCCTCGCCGATGGTGACGGCGAACGCGTTGAACTCCTGCCCCAGCGTCATGGGCACGGCATCCTGCAGCTGCGTGCGCCCCATCTTGAGCATCCCCTTGAACTCCGCGCCCTTGATGAAGAACGCCTCGCGCAGCTCGCCCAGGGCACCCACCAGGTCCTCGATGGCCCAGTTGGCGGCGATCTTGAGCGCCGTGGGGTAGACGTCGTTGGTGGACTGGCTGAGGTTCACGTGGTTGTTGGGATGCACCACGTCGTAGTCGCCCTTGCGGCGGCCCAGCAGCTCCAGGGCGCGATTGGCGATGACCTCGTTGGCGTTCATGTTGGTGCTGGTGCCCGCGCCGCCCTGCACCACGTCCACCACGAACTGCTCGTGCAGCTTGCCGTCGCGGATCTCGCGGCAGGCGCGCACGATGGCATCGGCCGTCTCGTCCGTCAGCAGCCCCAGGTCGCGGTTGGCCAGCGCCGCCGCCTCCTTGACCGCCGCCAGCGCGTTCACCAGGTACGGGTACTGGCTGATGGGGATCCCCGTGATGGGAAAGTTCTCCGTGGCCCGCAGCGTCTGCACGCCGTAGTACAGGTCGACGGATATGCGGCGGTCGCCCAGCAGGTCGTGCTCCGTGCGCGTCTCACCCGACAGGTAGCCGGAGCCGCGGCCGCTGAGCAGGCTGTTGGCCAGCCGCAGGCGCGACGAGATGACGTGCGCGGCGGCCATCACCAGCTTGCCGTACAGTCGCGGATGCTCCTCGGCCATGCGGGCGATGGCCTCGCGCGGCACCTCCACCAGCTCCGCGTCCTCCGTCACCATCCCGCTGGTGGAGTGCGGATAGTCGTCCAGGAACGAGCCCTCGCCGTAGCTCTCGCCGTCGCCCAGCACGTGCAGCACCTGCGGATGGCCCTGGAAGCCCTTGATGATCTGGATGCGCCCCCGCACCAGCACGCCGAACGCGCGCCGCGGCTGGCTTTCGCGGAACACGTAGGTGCCCACGGGGCAGCGCTTGGCCTCGGCCGCGTCCGCCAGCACGCGCAGCTCGCCGTCGTCCAGCGCGCGCAGGTCCGCGTGCCCGCGCAGCACGTCAAAGGCCGTGTCCGTCATCGTGGTCGTCATCATCACCATCCAGTGCACAGCCGAACCCCGCGGGCCGGGCGTGGAGCCGATCGGATTTTGGCCAGCCTCTGGGCAAAAGCGGCCGGAGGGTGCGCAACGTAGCGGGGCGGGGGGGATGGATCAAGGCTGCTTTCCGTGATTTTCAACTCCTTGCTGGAACGGAGATTGCACCCCCAGGCCGCCCCAGTTCGCGAGTCAGGACCGCGCCCGAGCGCGGGTTGCGTTACCCCGAACGAAGGAGGCCAGGATGGCGCTGTTCGACCGAAACAACAACCGAGGCTACGGCTACGGGGCCGACCAGAACCGCGGCGGCGGCTTCATGGACCGCGCGAAGAACGCCGTGCGCGGCGGGTGGGACCGGGTGGAGAACACCTTCGAGGGCCAGGGCCCCCGCAACGACTACGACCGCGGGATGAACCGCGGCTACAACGCGGGCGGCGCGGGGTACAACAACGCCCGGCCCATGGACCGCGACGGCGGCCTGCACCAGCGCAACTCGTGGAGCGACGGCGCCTGGACGGCCGACGCCGGCGAGCGCGCCGACCGCGAGTGGAACACGGGCAACCGTGGCCGCATGGGCTACGACCGCGACATGAACGACTCGTCGCCGTTCCAGGCGGGGTGGCAGGCGGGCGGCATGCACGGCGGCATGCAGAACAACAACAACCTGTCCGGCGGGATGGGGATGAACCGCGGCGGGATGGACCGCGACCGCGGGTGGAACCTGGGCGGCGGCACCGGCGAGTGGGGCCACACGGGCAACCTGGCCGGCAACGCCAACCGCTACGACCGCGGCTACTCGGCGGGCGGCAGCCACGGCGGCGGCTTCGTGGACCGGGCGCAGAATGCCGTGCGCCGCGGCTGGGAGAACGTGGAGGACCGCTTTGACCGCGACGACAACGAACGCCACCTGGGCGGCGGGGCCATGCGCGGCGGCAGCAGCTGGTCGGGCAACTACGACCGCGAGTTCCGCGGCGAGGGCCACTACGGCCCCACCCACTCCCCCGGCATGATGGGCGGGATGACGGGCGGCGGGATGAACCGCTACGGCTCGGACTACCGCGCCGGCGGGGACATGGGCCGCGGCGACTACGATCGCGGCTACAAGACCCGCGAGCAGACGGACGCCGGCGATCCGTTCGGCGACCGCGCCAACCACACGCCCATCCGCATGACCGGCGGCGGCAACATGGGCAACCGCGGCAACCTGGGCCGCTACGACGAGAACTACCGCGGCAACAACCGCGACTGGTTCTAGCCCCAGGTGACGGCGCGCGGACTGCGGTCCGCGCGCACATCGGCCCCGCTCCCGGATCCCGGGGGCGGGGCCGATCTTCGTCCGGGCGGTGGTTCAGAAACCCGCTCCGCACACGACGTCATCCTGGGCTGGGCGTTGGGCCATGCTCCGCGACATCCACCGGGTTCCGGCACGGGCACGGTCTTACCGATCGCGATCGTGTGGATGATGTGCCAGGACGGGCATCCGCCTCCATCGCGACGATCCTGCCTCTCCCGAAAAACGCGGATCGCCGTCCCCTCGCCGGCAGCAACGGATCTACCAAGGGCCTGATGCACCCTGCGCTCGCCGTCTTCGCCTCCGGTCCGCGACCGGACGTCGCGATGGCCATCATCCAGCAAGGCAGGCTTTCCGAAGGCCGCACGTGCGGGATCGACGCGACGCGATGGCCGGACGCGCATCAGCCGAGTCGTGCAGGAGGCCGGAGATCCTTGGCAGAGCGGTGGCTGCCGGCGAGGGGACGGCCATCCCAATTTTTTGCAGAGCAGGATATTGGCCGCACGGCGCGGAAATTCGCGAGGCACAGATCCACCTGATCGCGATCCGTAGAAGCCGGCCGCGGCTGGATGGGTATACCGGTCTCCCGCTTCGCACCGAAGAGCCTTCAGGCGCGCCAGGGTGTGTGCCAAGCCAGGGTCGTGCGGCGCACCCAGGATGGGAGCGTGCCCCTTTCAGTCACCTTCCGGAAGGACGACAGGGGCGGGAAAGACGATCCGTTCGGAACCGCTCAGCGCGCGGGCGCCGTGCATTCGCGCTCCGCACCGGCCGGCGCGGCGGCGCACGCGGCGAAGATGCGTGCGGTTTTCAGCAGGTGCGCCACGTCCTCGTCGTCCGGCGACACGCCGTCAGGCAGCGCCGCCGGATTGCGGGTGCGGACGCGGCGGATCAGCCGGCCGTTGTCGAAGTAGAACCGGTGCTCCGTCCGTACCTGCACCCGGCCGCTCATCGGCTCGTCGTAGCGCTCGGTGACCGTGTGGATGAAGATCAGCCGGCCGCCGGAGAAGTAGTATTCCTCCGTCCCCTGCCACGTTTCGCCGAACTGGTGCGCCGAGAGCTTCCGCAGCTCCCGGCCGCGGTAGAATCCAACGAGCTCGCCGCCTTCCAGCGAGAACTCATAGAACTCGTGCCGCGTCTGCCGCAGACGGGGCGCCTCGCGCTGGATGGCGGCGTACTCCGCGCGGATGCGGGCGATCGCGGCCGGGCTGCCGCTGGTCGCGGTCACCGCCTGCGCGGCGGCGGGACGCGGCGCCACAGTCAGGACGGCGGCGACGAGCGGGAGCCAGGCGAGACGCATCAGCCGAGGAAAGCGGTGCACGGTGGATCTCCCCTGGTGAGCCGGGACGGACTGCGAGTGACCGTATGTAGATGGATTCCGTCGATCGGCGCAATGCCCCCGTCCGGCGGCGGGACGCACCCGCACGTCACACCGCTGTCCGCATCCGCCCGTGGCGCCTTGCCGTCGCGCGTCCCGCATCCCAACATCCCGCCGTCGAAGCCGACCCAGCGCACCCAACCGAGCCGCATCCGCCGATGTCCGTCCCCACGTCCGAGAACCTGCACGCCGAGCTGCTGGCCGTCATCGCGGCGGGGCTGGGCGCGCCGATGCCGGACGATGCGTTCGACCGGCTGGCAAAGGCCGTGTTCGCGCACCAGCTCGCCTGCAACCGGCCGTATCGCCTGTTCTGCGAGCGGCGCGGCGCATCCGCGGAGACGGTGGAGCACTGGTCGCAGATCCCCGCGGTGCCCACGGACGCGTTCAAGGCCGCCGCGCTCGTCTGCGGAGACCCGGCGGAGATCGAGGCGGCGGCGGGGCAGGGGGGGCATCGCTCCGCGGCCGTCTTCCGCACCAGCGGCACCACGCTGGGGCCGGGGCAGCGCGGCATCCACTACGTCCCCGACCTGGCATTGTACGATGCCGCGCTGCGGGCCGGCTTTCGCGCGCACGTGCTGCCGGAGGGAGGGCGGATGCGGATCGTCTCGCTCGTGCCGCCCCCGGCGCAGGTGCCGGACTCGTCGCTGTCGCACATGGCGGGCGCGGTGGCGGCGGATTTCGGGACGGCGGCGAGCGGATGGTACGTCTCTCCCACCGGCGGCATCGACGAGGCGGGGCTGGAGGCCGCGCTGTGCGACGCGGAGGCGGCCGGGGAGCCCTTGTGCCTGCTGGGGACGGCGTTCGCCCTGGTGCACTGGCTGGACGCGCTGCGGCAGGCAGGGACGCGCTTCCGGCTGCCGGAGGGCTCGCGGCTGATGGACACGGGTGGCTTCAAGGGCCGCTCGCGCGAGGTCACCCGCGAGGAGCTCTACGGCGCCGTGGGGGAGATGACCGGCATCTCCCCCGCGTGGTGCGTGAACGAGTACGGGATGACGGAGATGTCGTCGCAGTTCTACGATGCCGTCGCGGGCTCCGGGGCCGCGCCGGCGGAGCGCGTGCACGCCGGCCCGCCCTGGGTGCGCACGCTGGCCACGGATCCCGAGACGCTGCGCCCCCTGCCGCACGGCGAGATCGGCGTGCTGCGCCACGTGGACCTGGCGAACCTGCAGTCCGTGACCTCCATCCAGACGGCGGACCTGGGCTTTACCTCGCCCGGCGGATTCCGCGTGCTGGGCCGCGCCCGCGGCGCCGAGGCGCGCGGCTGCTCCCTGGCCATGGACGACCTGCTGAGCGCGCTGGACCGCGGCGGCCGCTAGCCCGCCGCGACCGGCTCCCCCGCGCGGACGCGGCGGCGGCGGATGGCGGCGGCGATCCCCAGCAGCGCCGCGAAGATGACGGCAGCGATCAGCGTCTGCAGCAGCAGGTTGATGAGCGAGTGCGGCCGCAGCACGTTGAGCGCCGTATCGACGATCCCCTCCCCCTCCACCGGCACCTTGGGAAAGAGCTTGCCGATGGAGTACGGCCGCGCGCCCGTGAACGGCCAGCCGAGCATCAGGTTGGTGGGGCCGCTGTCGTCCAGCAGGTCCACCAGCAGGTGCGATCCGTACGTGAGCCCGCCGAGCATCGCCCACCGCCCGCCCCCCGCGATGTAGCCCATCAGCGCGATGATGGCCACGGCCGTCAGCGAGTGCGAGAACGTGCCGTGGTACGCGCCGCCCCGCCCGCGCAGGATGCCGATGATGATGTCCGCGTCCGGCCCCGCCGCCAGCACGGCGCCGATGGACCACGCCAGCCAGCGCGGCGGCGGATTGCGCATGCCGGCGCACGCCAGTTCCGCGAAGCCGGCGCCGATCAGCATGTGTGCGGGGGGGAAGGCCATCGACCGAGTGCGAAAGTGCGAAAGTGCGAAAGTGCAAAGTGCGCTCCGGCGCATGGCAGCATCCGCGCCGTGAGCCGTCGCTGGCGCGACGGGGGCCCTCTCCCCCGCCGGCCTTTTCGCTCGTTCCTCGCGACGGTCGGCGACCCCTCCCCCAACTTCGGGGGAGGGGTGGGCGCGGGCGAGTCATGCGCGCGGACTACGGTACCGAGGGCGATCGCGCTTTTCTTCCCTCTCCGCGCGCAGTTTGCGGGGGGAAGGGCGGGGAGGGGCGCCCCGCCCTCCAGATCGAGCCGGGGCCGCGCCGGGACTCGCCCCCCGCCGCCGGTGCCGTTCTCCCCCTCTCCCGGCGCAGTTTGCCGGGGGAGGGGGCCGGGGGGTGGGGG
>DATING010000194.1:0-5952 GCA_035474555.1 Longimicrobium sp.
CCCCTCCCGCAAACTGCGCGGGAGGGGGTGTAGACTTCGACGGGCTCATCGTCGCGTCCCCAAGATTCACGCGGGACGCAGTTCTCCCCCTCTCCGCGAGGAACGAGCGGGGAGGGGGCCGGGGGGAGGGGCGCCCCGCCGGTGCAGCACGTTTGCTTCAGTGCACGAGCCGGGTTTCCCCTCCGCGCGCCGTTCGATCCTCGTCTTCTCAGGCCAGCGCCAGCACGGGGAGCGCGCCGCCGCGGAAGGTCTCGGGGACGCCGTCCAGCGGATCGCCCTCCAGCGCCTGGCCGTCCGGCGACTCCAGCACGAAGCCAGCGTCGCGGATCATCTCCAGGTCGGCGCGGGCGGCCTGCCCGGGCGTGGTGAGATAGTCGCCGATGAAGATGGAGTTGGCCGCGTACAGTCCCATCACCTGCATGCTGCGCAGGTGCACCTCGCGCCCGCCGGAGATCCGCAGCTCCTGCGTGGGGAGAAGGAAGCGGTACAGGGCCAGGATGCGCAGGCAGCGGCGCGGATCGAGCTCCGCCGCGCGCTCCGCCATGGGCGTGCCGGGGATGGGGATCAGGAAGTTCACGGGCACGCTCTTCACGTCCAGCTCGCGTAGGCTCAGGGCCAGGTCGATGACGTCGTCGTCCGTCTCGCCCATGCCCACGATGCCGCCGGAGCAGGTCTTGAGGCCCGCGTCCTTTACCTGCTGCACCGTGGCGCGCCGGTCGGCGAAGGTGTGCGTGCTCACCACGTTGGGCGTGTGCGCCTCGGACGTGTTCAGGTTGTGGTTCACCTGCGTGACGCCGGCTTCCTTGAGGCGCAGGGCGTGCTCTTCCGTCAGCAGCCCCAGGCACGCGCAGATCTTGAGGTCGTGGCGCTCGCGGACGGCGCGCACGGCATCCAGCACCTTGTTGAACACCCGCTCGCCCGGTGCGCGGCCGCTGATGACCATGCAGAAGGTGCCGGCCTTGAGCTCCGCGGCGCGGTCCGCGGCGGCCAGGATCTTTTCCTGCGCCATGAGCGGATACTTGTCGATCTCTGCCGCGGAGATCTTGCTCTGCGAGCAGTAGTTGCAGTCCTCCGGGCACAGGCCGCTCTGCGCGTTGAGGAGGAAGTGCAGCCGCACGCGGTTGCCGAAGTGCTGGCGCCGCACGCGGTACGCGGCCGCGAGCTGCTCCAGCAGCGCCTCGTCGGGGGCGCGCAGCACGGCGTGCGCCTCGTCGCGCGAGATCAGCTCGCCCGCGAGCGCGCGGGCGGCCAGGGCGTTCCAGTCGGGGAGCGCGGACAGGGACATCGGAGTCACGTCTTGGGTTTGTTCGGGGTTCCAGGCCCGCGCAACTTACCCGAAGCGGGACGGATGTGCGAGGGGGTGGGGGAGCGAGGGGGGATGATCGAGAGGCAGAGGGAGAGTTCCGTCGCGGCACAGGCGGTGGCCCTCCCCCGGCCTCGCTTAGGCTCGTCCACCCCCTCCCGCAAACTGCGCGGGAGGGGGTGTAGACTTCGACGGGCTCATCTTCGCGTCCGCTGGATTCGCGCGGGGACGCAGTTCTCCCCCTCCTGCCCGCGAAGCGGGGGAGGGGGCTCCCGCCCGTGCCGGGACTCCGCCTGCGCAGGCCTCTCCGTCCTCGCCGCCCGTCCCCGCCCGCGCGTCAGTCCCCGAAGTGCCGGTCGAAGTCGTCGCTCACCTGCCGCAGCAGGCGCTCCACGGCATCCTTGGAGTAGGGAAAGAAGAGCGTGTCGGAGAGCGAGTTCAGGGCGCTGCGCACGTCCTGGAACCGGTCGGCGGCGTTCACCAGCACGTCGCCCAGGCCGTGGCGCAGGGCCAGGCCGCTGCCGGCCGCCATCCGGAACCCCGCCGCGCCCAGCTCGTCGTAGTACGAGAGCGGCGGCGCGCCCCGGCGCTGCACCCGGTGCGTGATGAAGTCCGGGAAGATGCCGCCCAGCCAGAGCGCGAAGTTGCCCAGGTGCACGCGCAGCAGGAACTCGCGCTCGCCGCGCGCCTGCTGAAGCGCGGCCAGGATGTCGGCCATGTAGTAGAACGGCTCGCCCTCGCCGCCGTCCACGCGGTGCGCCTTGCCGGCCATGGCGAACTCCAGCAGAACGGCCGCCGTGTAGTCCGCCAGCTGCCGGTCGTGGATCTCGCGCTGCATAAGCGCGTGGCGCACCATCACGTAGAACACCAGCGGCGCCGGCGCCGTGCTGATGCGCTCGCCGCGCACCAGGGCCCGCAGCACGGCGGCGTCGTCCAGCAGCGAATCCAGCCCCTGCTCCCGCAGCCGTCCCTCGCCCCCCGGCCCCGCGATGGCCACCAGCAGCTCCGCCTCGCGACGGCCGAACGACGCCCGCACATTTGGTTTGATCATACGTTCCTCCCTGGAGTGCCAGTCGGTCCGCATTGCTCTACCAGCGCGCCCCACCCCGAAGTTCCACGCGTTCTCCGCGGCGGGGTCATCGTCCCGCGGCGGTAAAATGCATGCGGAATGCCGGAACATCCGTCTTCCCCCGTCCGCCGCGTCCGGTGGCACGGTGGATGGCGATCCGCCGCGTCCGGTCTCCCGTTTGCATCCCGCGGCGGCCGTGCACTCCGCGTACTTGTACGATGATTCGCATCCGCCGAAAACGCAATCTGCCCGAGACCGCATCCGCCGATGAAATCGCTTCCCCCGTCCTGGCAGCCGCACGTGGGCGCCGAGCTCAACGAGCCGTACTTCCAGAAGCTGCGCGCGTTCGTGGACGACGAGCGCCGTCGGGCGCCCGTGTATCCGCCCGAGGGCGAGGTGTTCACGGCGCTGGAGCGCACACCGTATGAGAAGGTGAAGGTGATGATCCTGGGGCAGGACCCGTATCACGGCCCCGGGCAGGCGCACGGGCTGGCGTTCTCCGTGCGGCCCGGCGTGCGCCCGCCGCCGTCGCTGGCGAACATCTACAAGGAGCTGCGGGACGAGATGGGCTGCCCCATCCCCAACCATGGTTGCCTGTTTTCGTGGGCAGATCAAGGGGTACTGCTGCTGAACGCCGTGCTGACCGTCCGCGACGGCGAGCCCAACTCGCACAAGGGCAAGGGATGGGAAACGTTCACGGATGCCGTGATCCGCGCCCTGGCGGCGCGCGAGGACCCCGTGGTGTTCGTGCTGTGGGGCGGGTACGCGGCCAGGAAGGAGGCGCTGATTGGCCCGCCGCACTTCATCCACAAGTCCGCGCACCCGTCGCCGCTCTCGGCCAGCCGCGGGTTCTTCGGGAGCACGCCGTTCAGCATCATCAACCGCGAGCTGGAGCGCGCCGGCAAGGCGCCCGTGGAGTGGTGCGTCCCGAAGCTGGAGTCCTGACGGCCGGACGGCGTGGCGGATGGTGGGTGGGCTCGGAAGGGGAGGCGGGCTCCAGACCCGGCGACTGAAGTCGCGGCACCGAAAACGTGATGTCGGCCTTCGCCGACGGCTCGTGCCGCGCGCGGCGTGAGTGCACCGGAGCCGACTTCGAGCGGCTGTTCCCGCGCAGTTGAAGCCCTGTTCGGCGAGCGCAGCGAGCCGAGACAGGGCTTACCGCTTTCCCAGCGGCGGATTCATCCGCTTAGTCCCTTCTCAATGCCCGCTTCCCACCTGATGGCGCCGCTCCACGCCTTCCTGCTTGGATGCCGATTTCCGTCCCTCGCCGCCCCTCCGCAGTCACTCCGACGCCCGTCCTGGGACCCGTCCGAAATCGGCTGTCAGAAAATCGCCGGTCAGAAGGCGGCGGAGTGGTGCGTTGCCTATATGGAAGGGCGCCGGGAACGGTGGAACTCCCGCCCGGCAGCGGACGTACGACGGCATGGGGCCGCACGGTACGTTCGCTTCCGCCGGCGCCCCCGCAGCACCCCACCGGCCGTGAGGCCGCTGACCCCGCAGCAGGAGGAAGCCCCATGTTCAAGGTCCTGGAAGGTCGCAAGCGCCGCGTCATGAGCCCCGCCGCGATGGTTGGATCCGTTGCCGCGCACCTCCTCCTGCTGGGCGGCGTGGTCTACGCCGCCGCCAACGACACCGGCCCGGCCGAATACGTCGACGAGGTGATCGATCTCTTCCCGAACCAGCCCCCCGAGCCGCCCCCGCCGGCGCCGGTGATCGAGGCCCCGCCGCCGCCCGCGCCGGAGCAGCCCGCCGCGCCCGACGACCCCGCGCCGGTGGCGGGTGAGCGCCTGGAGCTTCTGCCCCCGACCAAGACGCCGGACACGATCGAGGACGAGCTGCCGGGGGTAGCACCCGTCGATCCCAAGAAATTCGGTGATGGGCCCACGGGCGACGTGATCGGCCCGCGGCCCGTGATCCCCACGCCGCCCACGGGCAACACGGTGGCCGGGCCGGTGGAGGACTACGTGCCGGACGAGTCCGCTGTGGAGGAGCGGCCCCTGCTGAACCGGGAGGGCCTGCCGCGCACCATGGAGCGCTACTACCCGTCGGTGCTGCGCGACAGCCGCGTCGCGGGGCGCGTGGTGGTGGAGCTGATCGTGAACGAGGACGGCCGGGTGCGCGACGGCTCGGCCCGGGTGATGGAGACGACGCATCCCGCGTTCGCCGAGGCGACGCTGCGCGCGGTGGAGCGGTTCCGGTTCCGGCCGGCGAAGATGGCCGGCGTGCCGGTGGCCGTGCGCGTCACCATCCCGATCAACTGGACGGTTCCCCGGTGAGCCGGACCTGACGGACATCGATGGATGGGACGAGGGGCTCCGGACGCGGTTTGGTCCGGAGCCCTTCGCGTCCCCCACCCCCCGGCCCCCTCCCCCGGCAAACTGCCGCCGGGAGAGGGGGAGAACTTCGTCCACGGTGGCGGGGCTCCAGCCTGAGCGGCTAAAGCCGCCGCTGGGAAAGCGGTAAGCCCCGTCTCGGCTCGCTGCGCTCGCCGAACGGGGCTTCAACTGATCGAACTTCGCTCCGGTGCACTCACCCGATCGCGGCACGAGCTGTCGGCGAAGGCCGACATCACGTTTTCGGTGCCGCGACTTCAGTCGCCGGGTCTGGGGCCCCGCCCGGTAGCTCGAATCGGCGCCGCGGTCGTGTCACCCATCCCCTCCGCCGTCTTCCCGACGCCTTTCGCCGTGCCCACTTTCTCCGCGCGCGCGTCCACGACCGTGCGAAGCAGCGTCGCACCCAGGATGAGGCCGCCGCCGGCCAGCGACCAGGGGCCGGGCGTTTCGCCGTGCACCATCCACGACCACACGGGGTTCAGGGCGGGCTCCAGCAGCAGGAGCACCGACGCCTCCAGCCCCGGCACGTGGCGAATGCCGGCCGTCAGCAGCACGTACGCCGCGCCGATCTGGAACACGCCCAGGTAGAGGATCGTCGCCCAGTCCGTCGTGCTCGCGCCGGTGACGGGGAACGCCATCGGCGCGCACGCCAGGAACACGATCACGTTCCCCGCGACCACCGTGGGCAGGGCGGAGCTCTCGCCCCCGGCGCGGTTTTCCATCCACCGCATCCCCACCAGCGTGAGCGCCCACGTGGCCCCGCTCGCCGCCGCCAGCACGTTGCCCAGCGCGGGGTTGGCCGCCGTCTCCGAGCTTGCCGGCGTGGCGCCCAGGACGACGAGCGCCAGCCCCACGGCCACGGGCGCCATGAACGCCAGGTCGCGCCGGCTCCCCTTTTCGCGCAGCAGCAGCGGCCCCAGCAGGAGCATGTACAGCGGCGCCGTGGCCTGCAGGAAGATGGCGTTGGCGGACGTGGTGAGCTTGTTGGCCGTGACGAACAGGATGAACGTGACGGCGGCCATGATGCCCACAGGCACCACGTGCCACGTCCATCCGCGCCGCGCGGCGGGCATGAGCAGGACGAGCGCGAGCGCCGCCACCGCCGACCGGAACCCGGCGACCTGCCATGCGTTGAACTCCGTGGCCTTTACGGCGGCCCCGCCGGTGGAAAAGAGCAGCGCGGCGCCCAGCAGCTGCAGCCGGTGCCTGGTTCGGTCTGCCAACGATCCTCGGTGCGCCGGGGTGGA
>DATING010000195.1:0-2046 GCA_035474555.1 Longimicrobium sp.
TTGTTGGGCTTGGTTTGCCAGATGTGCCACAGCGCGCCGTCGGTGCCGCGGGCGAACACCTCCAGGCGGCCGTCCGCGTTGCGGATGACGGCGGGGCGGCTGGTGATCACGCCGCCCAGCGACGCCCCGCTGCTCCACCCGTTGTTGGGCGCCGTCTGCCAGACGTGCACCAGGTCGTTCTTGGGTCCGCAGCCGAACACCTCCAGCCGCCCGTCCTGGTTGTTGCTCACCACCGGCTGCGCCATCTGCACGGCGAGCGCGGGCCACTTGGTCTGGTCGCCCACTACCTTGGTGACACCGCTGATTCCGGCCTGTGTCTCGGACATGATGACCTTCCGTGTTGAAGAGGAGAGCATGAAGGGACTGCCGTACGATCCGCGTCGTGCCTGCCTCGCGCATCGCGATCGCGACGGAGGCCGGACGCGCCTGGCTGGATGGCCCTCCTTTCCAAAGGAGAGTTATGGGGGGGGAACGCTGCTCGGGAGAGACGGAGCAGCAGCGGACACCCTCGCATAAAGAATACCGGCGTAAAACAACCGCCAGACTGTCGCCCTCCCCCGGGGCATGGACGGCTCCATTGCTCGGCTGGCCGAGCAAACATCCGGGGGCGTACGGGAAAGCGTTCCCGCGAGCGACCCGCCCTCTGAGCGGCACAAGTGGGCCAGGAGCGGGACATTCACACCCCAGTCGGCGGTTGCGGCGGCGGGAGTGCCGGACGCTTCGGCCGGGCTGTGCGGGTGCTGGGCGGGCGCGGGCCGCTCTGAGATCGCGTCCGCCCCACGGCCTGCTGCCTGCCCGGGCCGAACGGCTCCCGTGGCGAGTGCTTGCCGGTGTGGCACTCAACCTGCCCCGGCGCACGGCAGACCGCTCACAGGGGAGACCAGACGCGATGCTGATCCAGGAAGTGCTCACCGACCTGCCGCCGGCGGACGTCATCCAGCGCGCCCGCGAATTCTTTACCCTGCGGCTGACGCCGTACGGCGCCTTTACCGAGGATGCCGACGACCAGCACATCAAGATGGTGACGGAGGCCGGCGACCTGACCATCGGCACGGGGGAGCAGGACGGGCGCACCCTGGTGCGCGGCAGCACCAGCCGCCTGCACCACGAGCTGTCGCAGTTCCTTACGACGCTCGCCCCGCCGGAGGAGGTCCGGCAGAACGCGCCCGGCCCCGGCGCGTCCGGCGCGGGCTGACGGCGGGGCCGTTCCGCGCGCCGCCGCCCGGCCCCGTTCCGCCCCGCCCGAACCCGGGCGGGGCGGCGGTGTATCTGCCCGGGTACATCCACGCGAACGTCGTGTGCGATCCGCCGGGCGCCGAACCCCGGTCCGTTACTTTCGCACTTTCGCACTCCCGCACTTTCGCACTGCCGTTATGATCGTCCGCTCCCTGTTCTTCGCCACGTACCGCGACATGGCCGGCCACGACGAGCTGGCGGTGGAGCTGCCGGCCGGGTCGCGCATCGCGGACCTGGTGGCGGGGCTGCGCGCGCGGGGCGGCGGCCTGGCGCGCCTTCCCGAATCGCCCGTGGCGGCCGTGAACATGGACTATGCGCCCCTCGCCACCGTGCTGAACGACGGCGACGAGGTGGCCTTCATCCCCCCCGTGGCGGGCGGATGAGCGTGGACGCCAACGTCGCCCGCGTCACGGCGGACCCCATCGACCCCGCGCACATGCTGAGCGGCGCGCTGTCCCCCGAGGACGGCGCGGCGCTGCTGTTCTGGGGCGTGGTGCGCAACGAGCACGACGGGCGCGGCGTGTCGTCGCTGGAGTACTCGGCGTACGCGGAGATGGCGGAGCGCGAGATGCTGCGGATCGCGGACGAGGCGCGGGCGCGGTTCGGCACGGGGGCGATCCACGTGGTGCACCGCATCGGCCTGCTGCAGGTGGGCGAGGCCAGCGTGGCCATCGCCGTCGCCTCGCCGCACCGGGCCGAGGCGTACGACGCGTCGCGCTACGTGATCGAGGAACTGAAGCGCCGCGTGCCCGTGTGGAAGCGCGAGGGCTACACCGACGGCAGCCGCGAGTGGGTGCCGGGCTTCACCCC
>DATING010000196.1:0-3109 GCA_035474555.1 Longimicrobium sp.
GAGCCTCTGCGTACGCTCTATCTTCCTCTGCGAACTCTCTGTTTTACTCTGCGAACTCTGCGTTCAATCCGGCAAGGCCTGATCCTCTGGAAACGCACGATTCCGGCACGAGAAACGGGCGGAACCGCGCGGCGGACGAATGTTGGTCACAGCTTTGCAAGAAGAAGGAGCGCCGGGCGCGCGGAAGTTCCGCCGCCCGGCGTTCCATCATCCAGAACACACGTCTTTCGGAGGCGCGCTTGAGCGAAACCCCACGGCACCCCACCGGGCTCCCCGGCCTGGACGAGGTACTGCACGGCGGTTTGATCCAGGAGCGCGCGTACCTGGTGCGGGGCGGGCCGGGCACGGGCAAGACCACGCTGGGACTGCACTTTTTGGCCGCGGGCGCGGCCAACGGCGAGCGGGCGCTGCTCATCACGCTGGAATCTGCCGAGCCCCAGCTGCGGCACGACGCGGCGTCGCAGGGGCTGGACCTGTCGGGGATCACCTTCCTGGACCTGAGCCCCACGCGCGAGTTCTTCGCCCAGAATCAGAGCTACGACATCTTCTCCGCGGGCGACGTGGAGCGCGACCCCACCACGCAGCAGATCGTGAAGACCGTGCAGGAGCTGCGGCCGCAGCGGGTGTTCGTGGACG
The DNA here is from genome assembly GCA_035474555.1 of Longimicrobium sp. Lineage (GTDB taxonomy): Bacteria > Gemmatimonadota > Gemmatimonadetes > Longimicrobiales > Longimicrobiaceae > Longimicrobium. The sequence continues at coordinate 637 of DATING010000196.1, forward strand.
CGGTGACCACGCTGCGCTACCTGGCCCCGGACGCGTTCCAGTTCCGCAAGCAGGCGCGCTCGTTCGTGCGCTACCTGGTGGAGAACGGCGCCACGGTGCTCATGAGCTCCGAGCCCACGGCCAGTGCCCCGGACGACGACCTTCGCTTCATGAGCGACGGCATCATCGACCTGGAGATCTCGCCCGCGCACGGGGTGCTGCGCCGCACCCTGAGCGTGAGCAAGTTCCGCGGGAGCGACTTCCAGGGCGGCGCGCACTCCATCCGCCTGACGGACCACGGGATGGAGGTGTACCCGCGCCTGGTGCCCGGCGACCATACGCACGAGTTCAGCCCCGAGATGATCCCCAGCGGCATCCCGGAGTTCGACGAGATGCTGTGCGGCGGCATCGAGCGGGGCACCATCACCATCCTGAGCGGACCCAGCGGCGCGGGAAAGACCACGCTGGGCATCCAGTTCATGAAGGAGGCCGCCTCGCGGGGAGAGCGCTCGGTGGTGTACGCCTTCGAGGAGCAGATGGACACGCTGATGCACCGCTGCGAGGCCATCGGGCTCCCCCTGCGCGCCATGGTGGACGGGGGCACGCTGTCCGTGGTGGAAGTGGAGCCGCTGCGGTTCTCGCCGGGGGAGTTCGCCCTGATGGTGCGGCGCGAGGTGGAGGAGAAGGGAACGCGGCTGGTGATGATCGACGGGATCGCGGGGTACCGCCTGACGCTGGCTGGCGACGACCTGGTGGCACACCTCCACGCGCTGGGCCGCTACCTCAAGAACATGGGGGCCACGGTGCTGCTCATGAACGAGACGGAAGCCATCACGGGCGACTTTCGCGCGACGGAAGTGGGCGTGAGCTACCTGTGCGACAACCTGGTGTTCCTTCGCTACCTGGAGATGGACGGCGAGCTGCGCAAGGCGGTGGGGGTGCTCAAGAAGCGGGTGGGCGACTTTGCCCGGACGCTGCGGGAGATCTCCATCACCTGTGACGGGGTGCAGGTGGGCGAGCCGCTGGTGGGGCTGCGCGGGGTGCTCACGGGCACCCCGGAGTGGATCGTGCCGCCGCTGACCGAATGAGCATCGTGACCGATCCGCAGCAGGACAGGATGGACGATGCCCAGCCGACCGTCCGGCGCAGCCGCATCCTGCTGCTGCTGGACCAGCGGGAAAACCGCGCCCTGCTGGCGGCCGAGCTGAGCGACCGCCACGAGATCGTCCCCGCGCCGGACGATGACGCGCTGGACGGGGCGTTCGACCTGTGCATTTTGGACGGGCGCTCGCTGGACCGGCTGTGGGAGCGGGTGCAGCGCCGCAAGGAAAGCGAGCAGCCCACCTTTCTCCCCGTGCTGCTGGTGACGTCGCGGCCGGGGGTAAAGATGGTGACGCGGCACCTGTGGCGCAGCGTGGACGAGCTGATCTGCGCACCGGTGGAAAAGGCGGAGCTGCGGGCACGGGTGGAGGTGCTGCTGCGGGCCCGCTCGCTGTCGCTGCAGCTGCGGCGCGAGGCGGAGAGTGCGCGCAGCCTGGCGGACCGGCTGAAGGAAAAGACGGCGGAGCTGCAGGTGTCGGCGGAGCAGCTGGCGGAGCGCACGGCGGCGGCGGAGGAGGCCAACCGGGCCAAGAGCCAGTTCCTGGCCACGATGAGCCACGAGCTGCGCACGCCCCTGAACGCCATCGGGGGATACGCGGACCTGATGGAGATGGGGCTGCGCGGCCCCGTGTCCAAGATGCAGCGCGAGGACCTGGGGCGCATCAAGGCGGGGCAGCGGCACCTGCTGGGATTGATCAACGAGGTGCTGAACTACGCCAAGCTGGAGACGGGGACGGTGCACTACGACCTGACGGACGTGGCGGCGGCGGAGGCGCTGTCGTCCGCGGAGGCGCTGGTGGCCCCCCAGGCGCACGCCAAGGGGCTGTCGCTGCAGGTGGATGTGCCCGAGCCGGGGCTGATGGTGTGCGCGGACGAGGAGAAGCTGCGGCAGGTGCTGGCCAACCTGCTTTCCAACGCGGTCAAGTTCACGGCGCCGGGCGGGCGCGTGCACCTGTGGTGCGATGCCGCGGACGGCCATGCCAGCTTCTGCGTGGCGGACACGGGGATCGGGCTGGCGCCGGACAAGCTGGAGGCAGTGTTCGAACCCTTCGTGCAGATCCGCTCGGATTTGACGCGCACGGAGGAGGGCACGGGGCTGGGACTGGCCATCAGCCGTGCCATCGCGGAGGCCATGGACGGCTCGCTGACGGCGCAGAGCACCCCCGGCGAGGGGAGCACGTTCACGCTGCGGCTGCCCCTCGCGCGACCGAATCCGGGCGCGGAGGGGGAGGCGGAGGCGCGTGAGGGGCCGAACGCGCGCGAGGGGGCCGCGCGCGAGGGGGCCGTGCCGGGGCCCTCCCCCGGCCTCGCTTAGTGGCCCTCCCCCGGCCTCGCTTAGGCTCGTCCACCCCCTCCCGCAAACTGCGCGGGAGGGGGTGTAGACGTCTACGGG
>DATING010000197.1:0-5242 GCA_035474555.1 Longimicrobium sp.
CCTCGGCGGCCTCGCCCGTCGCCATGCGCCGGAGGGTGAGCATGAAGGCGTCGCTGCCCATCTGCGACGCCGGCTCCGCTTCGATGCGGGGGTTGAGGGTCTGCAGCGCCAGCACCTCGTCGTAGGTGCTCACCACGACCCGCCCCAGTGATTCGAGAGTGCGGAGGTGGCTGGCGAGCAGAACGGTGTCCTCATGGGGGGCGAGCATGTCACCTGACCGGATGCGCGGGGTGGAGAAAGGGGTTCTCCTTCCCGTTTTTCTCTCCCGGGGGTTCTGACGCCGGCGCGGCCGCGGCGGCGCAGCTTCGGCGGATTCGGCCGGGTCACGGTACCAGTAGCGTGTACGCCGCGCGCGGGGGGTCTGTCCGGTATACGGACAGGCGTCCGGCGCCCGACTCCACGCCTGGTTCTGACAGGGAGATGCCGAAGGTACTTTCACTCGTCGGCGCGAAGGGGGGCACGCTGAAAACCTCCTCCGTAGCGGCCATCGCGCACCTGGCGGCGAAGGGCGGGCTCCGCGTGGTCATGATCGACGCCGATCCGCAGGCGGACCTGACGAGCCGGAGCGGATACTCCCGTGTCGCCGAGCCGCTGGCCGCGGATCCGGTTCCGGTGTCCTTCGACACGGAGCCCGGACTGCCGCTCCAGCTGCTCCGCGGCGGCCGCTCGATGGAGGCGGCCGACCTCGCGAGCGCGGTCCGGCAGATCGACCGGGCGCGCGCTCTCGGCCCCGATCTCATACTCGTGGACACGCCTCCCGCCCTGGGTCCGATCACGACGGCCGCGATCCGGAACTCCGACGTGGTGCTGATCCCCGCCGTCCCCGGCAAGGAGAGCTTGGAGAGGATCAACGACATCGCCGCGCTGGCCCGCGGGGCCGCCGCCCCCGTACAGCTCCGCGTGCTGCTCACGCTCGTGCACCGGCGCTCGAATCTTCTCGCCTGGATGCAGGAGGAAGTGGACCGGCACTACCCGGGCTTGCGGATGGAGCGGACGCTGCCCTCCGAGATGGCGGCCGGCGAGGCCGCCGTCTACGAGAAGCCGGTCACCGTGTACGCGCCGCGCTCCAGCAACGCCGCGGAGTTCTGCGACGTGGTGCGCGACGTCCTCGGGCTGCTCGGGCTTGCGCGCGTGGGGCTTCGTCCGGCCGCGGGTGGGTTGTGACGCTCGGCCGCGGGCGCGGCGGCGACCTGCCGCGGGTTCGGCTGGACGACAACGTCGGGACGTACGACGCGAGCCGCGACGGCCGGAGCGGGGAAGGCCGGCTGCAGGAGGTCCGGCTGGACCGGATCGATCCCTCGCCCTTCCAGGTGCGGCTCGTCTTTCCGCCGGCCGAGATCGAACGCCTCGCCGACAGCGTGCTGGTGGCCGGGCTCATCCATGAGCCGCGCGCGCGGCCGCATCCGTCCAAACAGGGGTGGATCGAGCTCATGCCCGGCGAGATGCGCATCCGCGCTCTCCACCGCCTCGTGGAGCGGGGCGAGGCCGGCTCGGTGCTGAGCCGCGACGCGGAAGGAAACTGGCTCGTTCCTGTCCGGCTCGAACCGACGGACGACACCCGCGCCGACGCAATGGTCTTCGGTGAGAACTTCGACCGCACCGACCTGGCGGCCTGGGAGTGGGCCGTCGCATTCCAGCGGCGGCGGGATCGCCTGCGCGAGCGCGGCCAGCCGAGCGGGGTGCGCGATGTAGCGGCGAGCATGGGGAAGAAGGCGTTCCAGACGGTCGGAGAATATCTCCAGGCGGCCGATGCGCTGGGGCTGGAAGTCCTCCTGGGGGCCGGTGTCGTCAACGGCGGCCACCCGGACCACGCGCGTCTCTCACGGCTGTCGCTCGCGGCGCTCCTGCGGGTGGCCCGGAGCGCGAGCGGCGGTCCGACGCCGGGCGCGCAGGCGCTTCTTAACGAGCTGCGCAGGGCAGGGGATGAGGCAGCGGCCGGAGCGCTGGCGAGCCGCGAACAGGCGCTGCGCCGGGTACGTCCCGGAGGCGCGGCCGGCGAGGGGCTGCAGATCAACATCCGCCAGGCGCTCGGCGACGTCGCGCCCAGGCAGGCACGCCAGTACCTACTGCGCCTCGCCCCCGCCGTAGCCGTGCTGGCGAGGCGAGCCGCGGCGGAGGGATCCGCGGAAACCCAGGGAATCGCCGCGCAGCTCGTGGAGGCGGCGGGGCTGCTCCGCGAGCCCACGGTGGAGTAGCTCACAAACAAAAATAGGCCATGCCAGCCGGGGACCGGGGCCCCGGCTGGCATGGCCTGGCACCGCTCCCCGAGCGGGCGGGGGTGGCTTACGCCTGGCCGGCGACTGCTTCCGCGGGCGGCGCGTCCAGCGGCGCCCGGGCATCCGGTTCCGACCGCTCCCGCATGCCCTCGCCGGTGGCGAGGGCTTCGTGCGTCTCGTCGTAATGATCGGTGTGCATGCTCCTGGTTGTTCCCGAAAGTGGTGGGGACTGCCCCCGGGCGGGCGGGGCCGGGGCCGGGGGCGGGGGTGCGTTCTGCGTGCGCTCACCGGTCAGTACCAGCGGCGCGCCCGCGCTTTCGCCTTGCGGCGCAGGCGCTGGCGCGACTCTCCGCGGCGGCGGCCACAGCGGTACTTGGCCAGGCGCCGGCCCGTGCGCGGCCGGCGTGCGTCTCCGGGTCGGAGTCCGTACGGGTGCATTCGCTCACCGCCTCGGACGGGGCGTGAGCGGGCTCATGCGGCGGCCCGGTCGCCCCGGAACGTGCCGCGCAGCTTGTCGGCCGTGACCGACGCGTGCGCGTACGACATGCCGCGTTCGAGGTACGTCCACGTCGAGCTGACCAGCGTGCGGTCCTTGCCCGGCTCGTGCAGGAGGTCGAGGATCACGTCCAGCTGCTGCGAGGTGAGCGGCGAGCGGACCGGATCATCGGCGAACTTGAGGCGCGCGGTCCGGAGCGCCCGCTCCTTGAACCTGCCCGTGCGCCTGTCCCCCGCGCCGCCCACACGCGTCGGTCCTGCGGGCGCGCTGCGCGCCTCGTTGCCGGCGACCGTGCGGATGCTGGAAGTCGTCCCGGCCCCACCGGGCGTGGTCCGACCGGCGGCCACGGCCCGCACGCCGGCGGTCGCGTCCGCGGGGGGCAAGGACTCCAGGACGGGGATCCCGGCTGCCTCCGCCGCGGTGGGTCCGCTGCTGACGTCGCCCGCATCGCTGCCGATGCTCTGCCGCAGCGGGATGATGGGCGTCCCTCCGCCATCCTCCACGTGGAGCGCCTCGATCCCGCCGGTGGCGGGATCGAGGTCGCTGGCGTCGGTGTCCAACGCGCCGCCGGCGTCGCCCGGGCGGAGCGGAATGACCGGCGTGCCGGTCGCCGCCGGGTTAATGGCCCCGCTCCCGGTCTCCGTCCCGGCCGCCGCATCGGCGCCGGTGGACGGTGTGCTCGCGCCGCGGCGGCCCCGGGTGGCTCGGGGAGCGGCCGGGGGCTTGTCGCCGCCCTTCCTGGTGCGGGTCCGGCGGGCGGGTCTGGCGGTCTCGGCTTCGTCCTTCACGGTGAACCTCCTTGCTCGGGTCGTGGTTGAACGGGTACCTGACCCGCTTCTTTTCTTGGGGGGGTTCGGGTCCGGGCACCCGCTCACGCCGATGTACCACCCGGCGCGCCTTCCGCAGGCGGGGCATGGCTCTGTACCGGCATCCACGGCGCGGCGTCGAGGTCGTCGAGGATGCGCTGGTAGTAGTCGTCGTAGCGGATGTCGCGGGGGCCGAAGGTCTCCAGGCACTTGCAATCGCGATAGAACCCCTCGTCCTCGTCCTCCTCCCCGCACGGCTCGTGGGTGCTGTAGCCGTATGTCGTGACCGCGGCCGCGCACGGCGGCAGGCCGAAGTCGGCCGCCGGGCAGGCGACGGTCTTCCTCCACTTCGCGTCTTCGATGTCGGTCATGATGGTAAGCAGGCTGCCGGGATGGGAGGTGCAGGCCCGAGAACGCGGGCGCCCACCTGCCGCGGAGGAAGTTGCGCGTGCCGGGTGGACGGATGTCTCGGCGCCGGGGGTGGGCGGACTACACAGCGCCGGGTGAGGCGGCTACGCGCCGCTGCCGCGGCTCCGGTCGCCCCACACCGCCACGATCTCGTCCCACCCGATCGTGGTCGCGGAGACGATCGTGTCGCCGGCGTACGCGGCGAACGTGACGCCGTCGCCGGAGACGCGGCAGTGCTGGATGTCGGTGCGGGCGGTGACCTCCCCCAGGTCGTACCCGGACACGTCCACGGCTGCGGGCAGCGCAACCACCGTGTCGCTTTCGATCACGCTCTCGACGGCCGCCTGGAGGGGGTCGCCGTCAGGGAGGCCGAGGCCCGCCGAGGCCACGAAGTCAACCCAGCAGGGCGGAAACAGCTTCAGCTCGTGGGAGACCGACGCGGCGTCGGAGAAACGGTGGCGCACGCCTGCGGCGAGGCAGTCCAGCGCGTCGCGGTAGGCCAGGAGCACCTGCGCGAGCTCCGGCGCGACCCGGACCAGGGCGAAGTCGCAGTTGTCCGGGGCATGGTGAGGGCTGCCGGAATGCGCCTTCGCGACGAACACGCGGGGCAGGGGCAGGGGCAGAGCGGCGGCCGGCTCTGACGGGACGAGGGGCGCCTCGAACCGCCGGCACACGGCGGGGCCGGAGAGCGAGTTCGCTTCCGCGAACTCGGCCGGGAGACTCGTCTCCGCCTCGTCCAGGGCCCGGCTGGCCACGCAGTGGATGCAGGATCCCGCGTCTCGGCAGCCGCAGTGGTCCTGGCCGACGTAGTCGAGCAGGAGGGCGAGCAATCCGGTGGTCAGCTTCATCGTAGCGAAGGGGTTGGTGTGGGAGAGGGGTTTTGCTCCCGCCTTTTCGCGACGGGGGAAGCGCGCGCCCCCATGAAACCGCGCACCGCTCGCCGGCAGGCCGACGCCCACAATCAGGCGCCGGCCTCTGCGGGACGGGACGGGCGGTTGCGAGGTCCGGCACTGCGGGGGCCGACGGAAGTGGATCGGCAGGGCTTTGCCCGGGCGTTACGGTGTCACCCAGCCGGTTTGAGTGTACGCTCCGCCTGGTAACAGCCGATCGCCTGTGCGATCGCGTCCGGAACCGAGAGCACCTTGTTCGTGCCGTAGCCCAATGCCCGGTCGGACGAGATCCCGCGGAGCTGCAGGAAGATCTCGTCGATCGGAATTCCGAAGCGCAGGCCGAGGGACGCCAGCCGGCAGATCGCCTCCACGTCGGCCATGAGGACCGACCCTGCCTTGCCGACCGCGGCGAACACTTCGAAGGGA
>DATING010000198.1:0-2445 GCA_035474555.1 Longimicrobium sp.
CGGACCGCCGCGGCCAGGCGCGCGCGCTCCGCCTCGCGCAGCAGCGGCAGGGTGGATACGCGCCGCTCCGGCGTCGCGGCCGCGGACTCCAGCAGCACCCGCACCCCGTCCAGCATCCGCCGCGCGCTGTCCGCCTCGAACAGCTCCGTGGCGTAAACGAGGGACAGCCCGATCCGCGCCCCGTCGCGCACGTACAGCGTCAGGTCGAACTTGGCCTGCGCCTCGCCACCGCCCAGCCCCTCCGCCGCCACGTTCCCCAGCCGCAGCCGCGCGCCGTCGTCCGGCGGGAGCAGGTTCATCAGCACCTGGAAGAACGGCGTCCGCGAGGGGTCACGGGGCGGCCGCAGGGCGTCGATCAATTTCTCGAACGGGACGTCCTGGTGCGCGTAGGCGCCCAGCGTGGCCTTGCGCACGCGGCCCAGCAGCGCGCGGAACGAGGGGTCGCCGCGCAGGTCCGCGCGCACCACCAGGTTGTTCAGGAAGCAGCCGATCAAGCCCTCCGTCTCGCCCCGCGACCGCCCCGCGATGGGCGACCCCACGGCGAAGTCCTCCTGCCCGCTGAAGCGCGACAGGGCCAGCTGGAACGCCGCCATGACCGTCATGAAGAGCGTCGTGCCCTCGCGCCGGCCCAGGGCGCGCAGGGCCTCGCCCAGCGCGGCGGGGAGCACCAGCGATGCTGCCGCGCCGCGGTGCGACTGCAGGGCCGGGCGCGGGCGGTCCAGGGGCAGCTCCAGCGGCGGCACGTCCGCCAGGGCGCCGCGCCAGTACGCCACCTGCGCGTCCAGCACGGGGCCCGTGAGCCAGCCGCGCTGCCACACGGCGAAGTCCGCGTACTGCACGGGGAGCGGGGGGAGCGACGGCGCCCGCCCCGCGGCGAACGCGTCGTACAGCGCCGACACCTCGCGCACCAGCACCGAGAGCGACCACCCGTCGGAAACGACGTGGTGCATGACGAACAGGAGCGCGTGCTCCTCGTCCGCCAGCCGCACGAGCGTGCACCGCAGCAGCGGCCCCGCCGCCAGGTCGAACGGGCGCGCGCCCTCCGCCGCGGCCAGGGCGCGGAGCGCGGCCGCGCGGCGATCGTCATCCACCCCCGCCAGGTCCACCAGCGGCACGTGCACGGGCCCGGGCGCGTCGATCACCTGCAGGGGCACGCCGTCCACGGCCACCAGGCGGGTGCGCAGCGCCTCGTGCCGGGCCACGAGGGCCGCGATGCTCCGCCGGAGCGCGTCCGCGTTCAGCGCGCCGCGCAGCCGCATCGGCGTGCCCAAGTTGTACGCGCCGCTGGAGGGATCCAGCTGCTGCAGGACCCACATCCGCTCCTGCGCGAACGAGAGCGGCAGGGGTCCCGTGCGGTCGGCCAGGGGCATGGCCCACGGCACGGCGGGCGCGGTGAGGAGCATCTCCTCCACGCGCGCCGCCATCTCCGCCACGGTGGGCGCCTCGAACACCACGCGGACGGGGAGCTCCACGCCCAGCACGCCGCGGACGCGCGACACCATGCGGATGGCGAGGAGGGAATGGCCGCCGAGCGCGAAAAAGCTGTCCCGCACGCCGACGCGCTCCGCGTGCAGCACCTCTGCCCAGATCCCCGCCAGCGCCTTTTCCGCGAGCGTCCGCGGCGCCACGTACGCCACCCCCGCGGACGCGCCCTCCGGCACCGGCAGCGCGCGGCGCGCCACCTTGCCGCTGGGCGTGAGCGGCAGCGCGTCCAGCACGACCACGGTGGAGGGCACCATGTACTCCGGCAGGCGCCCCGTGAGGTGCGCGCCCAGCTCCGCCGGGGTCACGGCGGATCCATCCACCGCCACCACGTAGCCCACCAGCCGCCGGTCGCCGGGCGCGTCTTCGCGGACGATGACGACGGCGTCGCGCACGGCGGGATGCGCCGCCAGCTGGGCCTCCACCTCGCCGGGCTCGATGCGGAAGCCGCGGATCTTCACCTGCTCGTCCGTGCGGCCCAGGTACTCGATCGTTCCGTCCGCCCGCCAGCGCGCGCGGTCGCCCGTGCGGTAGACGCGCGCGCCGGTGGATGCGAACGGATCGGGGACGAAGCGCTCGGCCGTGAGCGCCGGCCGGCCCAGGTAGCCTCGCGCCACGTTGTCGCCGCCCACGTACAGCTCGCCCGGCACGCCGACCGGGGCCGGCGTCCCTGCCCCGTCCAGCACGTAGCACCGCGTGTTCGCGATGGGCCGGCCGATCACCGGCAGCAGCGGCCACGCGGCGGGATCCCCTTCCAGCCGGTGCGCCGTGACGACGTGCGTCTCCGACGGGCCGTAGTGGTTGCTGAGCGCCGCGCCGGTCACCGTGAAGAGGCGGCGGATGGGCTCGGTCACGCGCAGCTGCTCGCCCGCCGTCTGCACCTCGCGCAGGCGCGCGGGGACGGTGCCGCGCTCCGCCGCGACGTCCGCGAGGGCCTGGAGCGCCACGTAGGGGAGAAAGATG
>DATING010000199.1:0-6544 GCA_035474555.1 Longimicrobium sp.
CGCGGCGGGGGGAGGGCCCCCCTCCGCTTCGCGACGGCACTCCTCCCGGCGCACTTTGCCGGTGCAGTGTGCCGGGGGTGGGGGACGCACGAAGCCCCGCCGCGGTGCATCGCGGCGGGGCTTCGTGTGGTGCGTCTCGTCGTGCCTCGTCGTGCGTGTGGCTCAGTCGATCAGCAGCAGGGCGATGATCACACCGACGGCGACCGCCGCGACCGTGTACCACCAGCTCTGGCTGCCCACCTGCGCGCTTTCGCGCTCCGACTCGCTGGCCGCCACGCGCTGCCGGATCTCGTCCTGGCTCACGAAGATGGACGGGGCCAGGGCCGTGGTGGTGACAGCGCTCTGCTGCTGCACGACCGGCGCGTCCGACTGGAATTCCTGCGCGGCAGCGGGGGCGGCCGACAGCGCGAGCGCGGCCGCAAGAACCAGGACCTTCTTCATCTGCACACCTCCGAACGGGAGTGGAAAACCTCTGCCCGGCCGCGTCGCGGCGGGCTGCGGCCTCCCCTTAGCAAACTCCGTGCGCTACGCCCCGCACATCCTGATCGCCGGCATGCACGAAGCCCCGCGGCGTGTGGCCGCGGGGCTTCGTGTGTGTGGATCTCGTTTCGTACCGATCAGAGCAGGAGCGCGGCGATGATCACGCCCACGGCGATGGCGGCCACCAGGTACCACCAGCTCTGGCTGCCCACCTGCGCGCCCGAGAGCGCTTCCTCGTTGGCGGCGACCTTCTGCCGGATCTCGTCCTGGCTCACGAAGATGCTGGGCATTCCGGGCTGCACGGCCTGCTGCTGGGCGACGGGCTGCACGGCGCTCGCCGACTGCTGCGCGGCGGCGGGGGTGGCGGCCAGCACCAGGGCGGCCACCATTGCGAGAAGCTTCTTCATCCTGCACCTCCGGACGGGGGATTCACCGCAGCCCATCGGCATGCGGGCGCCGGGAACGTATGCAAGGGCCGTGCGTGAAGCGTGAACTTGGCGACTTCGTGATTTCCGGCGCGGTGATTTTTCCGGTCCGCCGGGGGATGATGGCATAGGATGCCTGCCCCGGGCAGAGCGAATGAATTCGCCGCAACGACCACACGAAGTCCGCCTGCGCGGACTCTCCGTCGCGGGCGGGTGCCACGCCAGCACGGGCTTCGAGGGGGAATGACGTTCTCCCCCTCCTGCCCGCGAAGCGGGGGAGGGGGCCGGGGGGAGGAGGCCCTCCGCCGGTGCAGCCACTCCGCCCCCGTGCATGGTCCATTCACCTCCCCCAGGGGTTTTTGGGGGAGGTCGCGAGGAACGAGCGGGTGGGGGCGCCGCTGGAGGCCCGCCTTCGCAGTCCGGGCCGCGGGCAGAGCGAATGAATTCGCCGCAACGACCACACGAAGTCCGCCTGCGCGGACTCTCCGTCGCGGGCGGGTGCCACGCCGGCACGGGCTTCGAGGGGAAATGAAGTTCTCCCCCTCCTGCCCGCGAAGCGGGGGAGGGGGCCGGGGGGAGGGGGCCCTCCGCCGGTGCAGCCAGTCCGCCTCCGTGCATGGTCCATCTCACCTCCCCCAGGGGTTTTTGGGGGAGGTCGCGAGGAACGAGCGGGTGGGGGCGTGCTGGAGGCCGGCCCCCGTGCACGAGCCGCAGTTCTCCCCCTCTGCACGAGGAACGAGGGGGGGAGGGGGCCGGGGGGTGGGGGCCCTACCGCGATTCCGAGCCGTTGGCCTGCAAGGCGAGGTCGCGCACCACGCGGAGCAGGCGCGTACGGTCGCCTTCGAAGTGGTGGCCACCCTTCAATTCCACGATGCGCACCGGCGCCGTGCCGAACTGCGGGCAGGCCGCCTTGTCGTCGCCGCGGCCCCACACGCACAGCACGGGCAGGTCCCCCAGCCGCTCCACCTCCGGCCGCGTGGCCCGGCGCGGCGCGCGGCTGGTGCCCCACCACTGCTCCACCCGGAACTCGAACACCGCGTCGTGCGCCAGCGCCAGCAGCGCCACCCCGCCGATGCGCGCCCGGGTATCCGCCGGCAGCCGGTTCACCATGAACGGCAGCACGTCCGCGCCCATGGAGTATCCCACCAGCACCACCCGCTCGCGCCCCCATTCGGCCGCGTACTGGCGGATGACGGCGTCCAGGTCGCGCGCGGACTGCTCGGGCGACTTGGGGCTCCAGTAGTAGCGCAGGGAATGCCACACCACGGAGGGGATGCCGGCCTCCGACAGGTCGCGGGCGACGAGCTTGCCCAGCCCGCCCGCCGGCCCGTCGCCGGTGAGCACGATGGCGAACGCGCGGCCCGTGGAGTCCGCGGGCGCCGGCACGGGGCGCAGGGGGAGCGATCGCATCCGTCCATCCTCCACGCCGGGTGCCTCCGGAATGCGCACGCGGCTGCACGCCGTGCACGAGCCAGCCGCCAGCAGCGCCGTCATCATCAACCCCGCAACGTGCCTCATCCGCCCCGGCCGCCGCGGCGAAAGATGCCGCGGAAGCCCCGCGCGATGAGCGCCGACACGTCCGCCGTGATGCGCGGCAGGTTCAGCCCGCCGGGGTAGGCCAGGTAGCGCGGCTCCCACAGGGGGTGGAACTTCTCCTTGTACGTCCGCAGCCCCTGGAAGTTGTACAGCGCTTCGCCCCGCTGAAAGAGCCAGTTGCCAATGCGCGTCCACACGGGCGCGATGGCGCTCACCTCCAGCCCGGAGAGCGGCGCCATCCCCAGGTTGAAGCGCTGGTATCCCCCCGCCTTGCCCCACAGCATCAGGTTCAGCAGCAGCGCCTCCATCACGTTGCGCGGCGCGTCCGGCCGGTATCGCATCAAGTCCACCGACAATTCCGTCCCCCCCGGCCCCGGCCACACCGTCGCGAACGCCACGATCCGCCCCTCCTCCTCCACCACCGCCACGGGAAAGCGCAGCACGTACTCCGGGTCAAAGAAGCCCAGCGAAAAGCCCTTCTCCGACATCCGCTTCTCCGCCAGCCACGCGTCCGACGTGGCCTGGAGCTTCGGCAGGAGGAGAGGCACTTCCTCCACCGGCACCACGCGGAAGGTCATCCCGCTGCGGCCAAAGCGGTTCATCACCAGGCGAAACGGCTTCCGGTCCGCCCCGTCCAGGTGGAAGGCGGCCAGGTCCACGAACGCCTCCTCGCCCAGCTTGGCGAAGGTCAGCCCGAAGTCCGCGTACTGGTGCAGCCGGTCCTTGCTCACCTGGTAGAACACGGGGACGCCGCCGTAGTCGTCGCAGCGCTCGAAGAAGCGGTGGATGAGGGACGTCACCGCGCGCGGCTCGCCCACGGGGTCGCCCATGGCCACCCAGGTGCGCCCCTGCACCGCGTACATCAGGAACGCCTCGCCGTCCTCGCTGAACAGCAGCGTCTTGTCCCGCAGGTAGGCCAGGTAGGGGACGGTGGACGTCTGCCGGGCCATGAGCGCCGCCGCGTGCTCCAGCTCCTCGTCCGACGGCAGGACGACGGTCGGCGGGGCGGGGCGCAGCAGGCGCATGACGCCGAACGCCAGCAGCAGGACCACGGCGAGCATGGTGGCGCGCAGGGCCCGCGGGGCGTCCTGGTTCAGCGCGAACCGCCACCACAGCTCGTCGCTGTACTCCACGTGCTTGAAGGCAAAGAAGCCCAGCCACACGGCCGCGCCCACGACGGCGATGAGCCCGAAGATCCATCCCGGCGAAAAGCGCGCGTCCCAGAAGTCCGCCTTGCGGTCGAACGCGGGGCGGCTGGCGGCCAGGGCCACGAGCAGGCCGGCGAGCAGCGCCGCCTCCTCGTAGTCCGCGCCCTTGAGCAGCGACGCGGCGATCCCCAGCGACAGCCAGGTGGCCGCGACCACGAACGACATGTCCAGCCGCCGCGCCACGGCATTGGAGACGATCAGCAGCCCCACCCCCGCCACGCTGCCGATGAGGTATCCCGCCTCCACCAGCACCAGCGGCACGTTGTGGTCGATCCACCGCAGCCGGTGCGACTCCGTGGGCGTGGCGCCGCTCACCAGCAGCAGGGCGCCGCCCAGGAACAGGAACATCGCCAGCACCCGCGGGGCGATCTGCAGCGACATCGTCCCGAACCAGCTTCCCCACTTGGCCAGGTGGTGCCTGCGCAGCCGCACCTCGTCGATCACGAGGATCACCAGCGCCACGGCCAGGGGGATGATGTAGTAGATGAGCCGGTAGATGACGAGCGAGGAGACGATCTGCCCCAGCGACAGGTAATCCTCCAGCAGGATCAGCATGGTCCCCTCGAACACGCCCACCCCGCCGGGGACGTGGCTCACCAGCCCCACGAGCTGCGCGGCCAGGAACGCCCCCAGGAACTCGGCGAAGGTCAGCTCCGTCTTGGGGAGGAGGACGTAGAAGACGGCCCCGGCCAGCGCCCAGTCCACGGTGGAGAGCAGGTACTGCATGGCCACCATCCGCAGGGGCGGCACGGGGATGTGCCACTTCCACAGGGGGATGGGGTCACGGCGCACGGCGGCCGCAACCACGTACGCGGCGGCCGTCCCCAGCAGCGCCCATCCCGCCACGGCCACCACGTTGGGGCCCAGGAGCGTCTTCATGCCGGGATGGGGATCCACGGCCATGGTCCACCCCGCCAGCACCAGGAACCCCAGCCAGAAGGTGCCCGTGTAGAACACCACGATGCGCGAGATGTCCGCCCCGCTGAGCCCCCAGCGCGAGTAGAACCGGTAGCGCACGGAGGTGCCGGAGATGATGGCGAACCCCACGTTGTTGGCCACCGCGTAGCCGATGAACGACGTGACGGCCACCTTCCAGTCCGTCAGCCGCTTCCCCACGTAGCGAAACGCCAGCAGGTCAAAGGCGCACAGCACCGCGTAGTTGAGCGCGGTGAAGAGGACGGAGAGCCACAGGGCCGATGCGGGGAGGTCGTGGATGGCGGTGCGCACCTCGCGGTAGCTCACCTCCGCCAGCGACTTGTTCAGCACCCACACGGCCGCCGCGAACAGCAGCAGCCCCACCGCGGGCGATACCCAGCGCATCGCCCGGCGCAAACCCGCGCTGGCGGTGACGTGGGGCTCGGCGGGCTCCGCGGGCTCGGGGGTTGGAACGGTCACGGATTCGGGGAAGCGGGTGTCGGATGGGGGCGCGCAATGTAGACCCGCGCACCGCCGCGCGACAGGCGACGCGTGGGGGACCACGAAAGATCCGCGCCGTACACTGCCGCGCCCCGATCTGGTCCCTGTGCACCATTCTGGTGCACGCGGTTTCGTCTGCGGAGGGGCCCTGAATCCGCGCAAGTTGATGCCGGGCAGGAACTTGAAGCGGACGGCCCGGATGGGCCCCGAGCTTGCCAGTGGAAGCACCACCTACCGCGGAGTCTGCCGCGCCGGTCCCTGCCCTCCGGGAGCCGTCGGCCGCGTCCGCATCCCTCGTTCGCAGCAGAGGAGAACGCCATGCGCCGTACCCTTTCCGCCGCCGTCCTGGCCTCGATCGCCCTGGCCGCCTGTCAGGACGCGCCCACCGCCGGCGAGGAAGCCGGTGCCCGCGCCGATGCCCCGTCGCTGTACGTGGTGACCTTCAAGCGCGGCGTGGACGTGGACGGCGCCACCGCCGACCTGGCGCGCACCCGCGGCATCGGCGTGCAGGCCACGCGCCACCATGCGGCCCCCGGCTTCACGGGCTACATCCCCGAGGAGCAGCTGGCTCGCATCGTCACGGACCCGCGCGTGGAGATCGTGGAGAAGGACCACATGGTGACGCTGAGCCTGCCGGAGCAGCCGAGCGCGCAGGCGCGTCCGGGCGGCGGCGGCGGTGGCGCGCAGAGCACGCCCTGGGGCATCACCCGCGTGGGCGGCGCCGGCGACGGCACGGGCAAGACGGCGTGGATCATCGACTCCGGCATCGACTTGGCCCACACGGACCTGAACACGAGCAAGAACTGCCACGCGGCCTTCGGCTTCAGCACCCCGGCCGACGGCAACGGGCACGGCACGCACGTGGCCGGCACGGTGGCCGCCAAGAACAACACGCAGGACGTGGTGGGCGTGGCGGCCGGTGCCTACGTCTGCGCCGTGCGTGTGCTGGGCAACAGCGGCAGCGGCAGCTACAGCGGCATCATCGCCGGCGTGAACTACGTGGGCGCCAACGCGGGCAGCGGCGACGTGGCCAACATGTCGCTGGGCGGCAGCGGCACCAACGCCACCCTCGAGGCCGCCGTGGCCGACGTGGCGCGCCTGGGCGTCAAGATGGTGCTGGCCGCCGGCAACAACGGCGTGCATGCCAACAACTTCACGCCGGCCCGCCTGAACGCGACCAACGTCTACACCATCTCGGCGACGGCGAGCAACGACTGCATGGCGTCGTTCAGCAACTACGGCAACCCGCCGGTGGACTATGCCGCGCCGGGCGTGAGCATCGTCTCCACCCGCAAGGGCGGCGGCACCACCAGCATGAGCGGCACGTCGATGTCGGCGCCGCACGTGACGGGCATCCTGCTGCTGGGCTCCATCCGCGGCAACGGCACCGCCAGCTGCGACCCCGACGGCAACCCGGACCCGATCGCCAGCCGCTAAACGGCGGGGGACAGGGTACAGGTTACAGGTTACAGGTTACAG